>CALEPU010000251.1 GCA_937913075.1 uncultured Clostridia bacterium | reverse complement strand
GAAAAACGGGCTTGCCGCCGACGGCATTGTTGGGAAGCAAACGCTCGCGGCGCTCGGAATGACTTTAAGCGGCGGCTCGTCATCATCGTCCTCCGGCGGCACCACTTCTGCGGACGTCTACCTGCTCGCGCGGCTGATATACGGCGAGGGCAGGGGCGAGCCCTACGAGGGGCAGGTGGCGATCGGCGCGGTCGTGCTCAACAGAGTCAAGAGCTCCGCATTTCCAAACACCATCGCCGGCGTCATTTATCAGAGCGGCGCATTTGACGCGGTGAGCGACGGGCAGATCAATTTGGCTCCCGACCAAACGGCGATAAAGGCGGCAAGGGACGCTTTGAACGGTTGGGACCCTACCTACGGCTGCCTTTATTATTACAATCCCGCGACAGCGACGAGCCGCTGGATGCTGTCCCGTACGGTGCGCCTGAGGATAGGCAATCACGCCTTCTGCTGAGTTGGTTCTCTCGCCCGATCAATGAATATAATTATTACTTTTACGGAGATGATAGCATGAAAAAGACCGAGAGGATAATATTCCGATACGTACTGCCGGTGCTTTTCACGGCGGCGCTTACAGTGACCGCAGTCTGGGGCTCGGCGCAAAAGGCGCGTGCCGAGGAGTATTTTTCCGTTGCGGGGGAATACATGGGCGCGACCTACGCGGTCTTCGACCGCTGTGCAAACGAGCTTGAGGACAATGTTTACGATATGCAGTCCTCGCTTGCGAAGCTCAGAGTAGCCGCCTCAAAGACGCAGTGCGTGCTCGCATTGGAGGATATAGTCAGCGCCGGCTCGGCCGCAGTTTCGGTTATGAGCCGTCTGCCTCGCACGCATGCCGCAACGGAGGAGCTGATGAAATTTCTCGTTCGCACAGGCGATTATGCCCGATGCTTGAGCAGGCGCGTGCTGGCGGGGGAAGCTCTTGCAGGCTCCGACCTCGACCAGCTTGAAGCGTTGTACGAGACCTGCACGCGGTTGACAGTGAGGCTGCGCACCGCCGTGGACAACGGCGAAATAGCCTTTGACATAATGGCGCCATCGGGCTATTATGCCGATGACGCAACGGACTCAGAGTCTCAAACATTATTAAGCTCAGGCGCAGAGCAGCCCTCACAGTCATCCTCGCCGTCATCCTCTCCTTCGGACCATCAGGGCGATAATATGAACGACAGCGCAACGGCAGATGAATCGATACCCGAGTACCCCTCGCTGATATACGACGGTCCTTTTTCGGAGAGCACCGAGAAAGCGGAGGCAAAGGGCGTGACGGGGGAGGATGTGACCATGGAAACGGCGCTCGAAGCCGCGCAGCGCCTGACGGGCGCGTCACTTGTGCCGACAGGCATGAGCGGAGGCAAGATACCCGTTTACACCTTTGAAAGCGCAGAAGGTCAGGGAAATGTCGCCGCTGCCGTAACGGTAACCGGCGGGCGCCTCTTATGGTTCATGGGCGAGACCGCAAACGAAACGGAGGGCATACCCGATGATACCGAGTATGAAATGCTCTGCCAAGCAGGACTTTTATGGCTCGAAACCGCAGGCTATTCCGGCATGATTCCGACCTACGCAATGTATTATAACGGCATGGCGCTCATATCGTACGTTTGGCAGACAGGCAGCGTGCGCGTCTACAACGATTTGATAAAGGTGTGGATAGAGCGCGGCACGGGGCGCATTGTCGGCGCAGACGCAAACAACTACCTTTTCAGTCACAGGGAGCGGCGGCTGCCGCTGCCCGAGCTTGCCGAGGAAGAAGCTCTGGCGCTTGCCTCGCCGCGGCTCGAGGTGGACGGCGTAACTTTGGCTCTCATCCCGCTCTCGCCCATGACCGAGGCCCTGTGCTACGAGCTCCACGGCTATTGCGGCGGGGAGGAATACGTGGTCTATATCAACGCCGTAACCGGCAGCGAGGACCGGATTTTCAAAATAATTTCCGACGAAAACGGCAAGGCTGCCGTGTGACCTTCACAATAAGGCTGAAATAGTAACGGCATAGAATAGAATTAAAGCGCCCGCGCAAGCGGGCGCTCAGCTTGATGACAAAGCCCGCGGTTTTGCGGGCTTTGTCTTGACCTGACCGTTGGCTTGTACTGCCGACGGTTCTCTTTTTATTGCGCAAGCTTTTCTTGCTTGGGCTTTGCTTTTAAGGCATTACGCCTTATCATTTGAGGGGACGTTTGGTCTCGGCGATCCTCTGGAGGTGCTCGGGACGGATGAACTCCTCAACATAGCCGCAGTCGCAGCAGATGTACCTGTCGACGGGCACAGCCTGCCAGGCAAAGTTGCCGATGTTAATTATGTTGCCTGAACCGTGGGCGCCGGCGCCGCCTTCGGAAATGTAGATATTATTGCCGCCGCATTTCGGGCAGTGCTTGGTTTCCTTCATGATAGGGCTCCTTGACTCAGAATATTAAACGACGGAGGGCTCAGTGAACAGATTGCCCTCGGCGAAACGTGAAAGCCTGAGCCTTGACGCGTCTATTGTGGGCGTAAGACCGAGTATCATCTCGGCCATAACGGTGCCGGTGACGGGACCGAACATGAAGCCGTGACCGCTGAAGCCGACGGCAACGTAGAAGCCCTCGACGCCCTCGACCTTATCGTAGATGGGCTGACGATCCGGAGACATATTGTAAAGACCCGCCCACTGACGGACGACGCGCAGCCTGCCGATGGGGGGCAGCACCTTGTCTATCGTCTTTGCCATCTCCTCGAGGAAATGCCACGATGAGGTTCTGCGAAGATCTCTCGGCTCGGAGGAGTCGCTTCGGCCCATTATGAACGAGCCGTGCGGGGACTGCTGAACGTAAAGGTTCAGGTTGAAAGCCATTACCATGGGATCCTGCATGTGCTCGACGGGCTCGGTGACGAGTATCTGGTGACGCTCGGAATACAGCGGCAGATCGACGCCGACCATCTTGGCAATACCCTGCGACCAGGCGTTCGCGGCGTTGACCACGATGCGTGTCTCGATATAGCCCCTGTTGGTCTCAACTCCCACTATCCTTCCATGCTCCACCCTGATGCCGGTGACCTCGGTGTAGGTGTTGAATTCAACGCCGAGCCTTTTTGCCGCCTTGTAGTAGGCGTCGGTGGTCTTGTGGGGATTGAGGAAGCCGTCCTTCTGGCAGTAGGCCGCGCCGGAGAGTATTGAGGTGTTAAGGTGAGGAACTATCTCCTTCGCCTCCTCAAGGCTTACCATGCGCGAGGGGATGCCGCAGGCGTGTTGGACCTCGATATTCTTTCTGAACTGGGTGAGCTCCTTTTCGGTATCGGCGATCATCAGATAGCCGCTCTGGCGAAGCTCTATATCGCCGTCGTATTCGAGGATATCGTTCGCATGCTCAAAGAACTCCGTGGAGTACTTTGACATACGGCAGTTCATCTCGGTGCCCCACTGCATACGAAAGCCCGCGCCGCAGGCGCCGGTGGAGCCGGAGCAGATGAAGCTCTTTTCAAGCACCACGATGTTCTTCGCGCCGCGGACGGCGAGATTGTAGGCGATGGAGCAGCCGGACATTCCGGCGCCGATTATAACTATATCAGCTTTATTCTTCATTTCGCTTTGCCTCCTCTGCGATAAGATGCAGCTTCACACCGACCACCGGAGGACGAATGCTGTGGAACTGAAGGTCGGCAATGCTCTGACCGGTGGCGTTGGCTATTTCGCGAAGCACAAGCTGACCGCAGGTCTTACCCTGACAGGGCCCCATGCCTATGCGGGTGATGCGCTTTATCTCGTCGTAGGTGACGTACCCTTGGGCAATAAGGTCTCTTATGTCCTTCAGCGTAACGTCGGAGCAACGGCAAATGATAGTGTTCTCATCCATGCGCTTACGCCTCCCTCCTGAAATTCCTGAAATCATAGAGATACTCGCGTCCGACCTCCAGGGTGACTATCGGAGTGCGGTCGAAGGAGGGGGGATTCATCACCTTTACGACCTTGGCTTCGCAAACGGGCTGTCCTGCGCGGTCAAGACCCGTGACCTTTTCACCCGTCTCGGGCAGGGGCAGAAACTCATAGGGGATGCGGAATTCCACGGTTTCCTTTGATTTCGAGCCGTCGACTATCATTATGGAAAGTCCGGGGCATTTTGAAACGCAGACGCCGCAGCCGGTGCAGATATTTTCATCCCGACAGGGAATGTTGTTTATATCTTCGCCGATCTCGATAGCGCCGAAGGGGCAGGCGGTCTGGCAGGGGTTGCAGGGGATCTTCTGATAACACTCGACTACCGCGACAGGGCCTTTATTGATCCTCTCAATGGGAGGAAATTTCGTCATGACCATTTCACGTGTGGCCACACCTGTTTTCTCAAACATTTTAATTCCTCCTTACAGTTGGCTTATTTTCATGCCGGCACGGATCCTGTCGCCGACGGGACCGGAGCGCAGATCCTCAAGCTGCTTTAAGTATTCGGCCCTGCGCTGCTCAAAGTCCTCCGGAACATAGCCGAGCTTTGCCGCGGCGCAAAGACCCGCAAGATATCCCTCCGCCATGGCGGAGCTTGCCTCCTCTATGCCGGAGGCGTCGCCCGCTACGAATATGCCGGGGATGCAGGTCTCGCAGTTCTCGGTCCTCATGGGTACCGAGCCGGAGAGCTGAGGAACGTATTTCATTGCGACTCCGCGCATTGCTAAAAGCTCGTTGAGCGGGCTCAAACCGACGGAAATGCACAAAACGTCAACGTCGTAACGCTTTTCGGTGCCGGGAATGGGGTTGAACTTTTCGTCCACCTCGCAAACGACTGCGGCTTCAAGACAATCGGTACCTATGGCTTCCTTGACTGTATGAGAGGTGAGAATAGGCACGCCCATCCTCGCAAGCTTTGAAGCGTGTACGAGGTAAGCGCCTATGCGCGGCGCGGCGTCCAGAACGGCAGCGACCTCGATACCTGCCTGCATGAGCTGATAGCTCACTATAACGCCTATATTGCCCGCGCCGACCATCAGCACGCGGTCGCCCGGGCGGACGCCGTAAACGTTCATCAAGGTCTGCACGGCGCCTGCGCCGTAAATACCCGGCAGGTCGTTATTGGGGAATGCGAGGGACTTTTCAAAAGCGCCTGTCGCGCAGATAATGGACTGCGCCTTAACCTTGAAATAATTTTTCTCCTCCCGGAGGACGGTTACCACGTTGTCCTCATAGAAGCCGACGGCGGTGGAATTGAGCATTATCTCGATCCTGTCGCCGAATTCCTCGACCTTCTTCAAAAGGATGTCGGCGATGTCCACGCCCCTGTGAGAGGCGTACTGGCGCTCCGAGCCGAAGAACATGTGGGTCTGCTTTATAAGCTGTCCGCCGGGACGGAAGGTGCGCTCGAGAATGAGTACCTTAGCGCCGGAGGAAGCCGCGGAGATGGCGGCACATAGGCCTGCGGGACCGGAGCCGATTATAAGCAGTTCGACTTCTTTCATGCGATCCTCCCCTTTCCTTCCTGCGACTCCACAGTCATGCCTTCTTTAAGGAGGGTGATACAGGTGCGGACGTTGGGCTCTCCGTCTACCGTCATCTGACAGGAGGCACAGTTGCCTATCGCACAGTAAAACCCGCGGGGACGGTGCTTCTCGGGGCTTTTGGCAAGCACCTTTACGCCTGCCGCATGCAGCGCGGCGGCGATCGTCTCGCCCTCATAGCCCTTCATCTTTTGACCGTTGAAGGTGAAATTGATTTCCTTACCCCGGTCAAAGGTAAGGATCGGGTGCTGAGTTATCCTCATTTCCTCATATCCTTTCAAAAGCCTTTGATGAACTGTGTTTTACTTTTCCGACATGTAGGGATAGACTATCGCCTCGGAGGGGGTGAAGGTCTCCTTAACACAATGCGGGCTCATCCAGCGGATCATGTTGAGAACTGTACCGGCCTTGTCGTTGGTGCCGGAGGCTCTTGCTCCGCCGAAGGGCTGCTGACCGACTATGGCGCCGGTGCACTTGTCGTTGATGTAGAAATTGCCCGCCGAATGCAGGAGCGCCTTTTCCATCATGACTATCGCCTCGCGATCCTGAGCGAATATAGCGCCGGTCAGGGCGTAGGGGGAAGCCTCGTCGCAGACCCTGAGGGTCTCCTCGAGCTTATCGTCGGGATAGACGTAAACGGAGAGAATGGGTCCGAAGATCTCTGTGACCATGGACTCGTAATCGGGCTTTTTGCAGACTATAATGGTCGGCTCAACGAACCAGCCCTTGGAGTCGTCGCAGCTGCCGCCGATAACTATATCGCAGTCCGCGCTTTCCTTTGCGCGGTCGATAAAGCCCTTGCAGCGGTCAAAGGAGGCCTTGTCTATAACGGCGGCGAGGAAGGTGTCGAAATCCTGCACGTCGCCCTGCTTGACCTCCTTCATCATTTCCTTCATGGCTGCAAGCACGTCGGGCCAAATGCTCTCGGGAACAAAGGCTCGAGAGCAGGCGGAGCATTTCTGTCCCTGATACTCAAACGAGCCGCGGATCAAGGCTGCGGCAAGCGGGCGAACCTTTGCGCTCTTGTGCGCGAAAATATAGTCCTTTCCGCCGGTCTCGCCGACCACGCGGGGGTAGTTGTTATAGGAGGCGATATTCTCGCCGATCTGCTTCCATACGCTCTGGAAAACCTCGGTGGAGCCGGTGAAATGGAAGCCCGCAAGCTCCCTGCGGGAGATGACGTGCTTTGCCATATCGCTGCCGCTGCAGGGCACGAAATTGATGACTCCGGCGGGAAGACCGCAGTCCATCAAAAGCTTCATGAAGTAGTAATTGGAAAGCACGGCGGTGCGGGAGGGCTTCCAAACGGCAACGTTGCCGACGATCGCGGGCGCCATGGGAAGATTTCCGCCGATAGAAGTGAAGTTGAAGGGAGTGATGGCGCAGATGAAACCGTCGAGGGCGCGGTAGTCCTGACGATCCCAGATGCCGGGAACGGAGGCGGGCTGATCCTTGAAGATCTCCTGAGCGGACCAAACACCGAACCTCAAAAAGTCAGCGAGCTCGGCAATATCTATTTCTGCCTGGAACACGGTCTTGGACTGACCGAGCATAGTCGAAGCGTTGAGCACCTTGCGATAGGGACCTGTGATCATATCGGCAGCCTTGAGGAATATCGCGGAGCGATGCTCCCAAGGCATATCCTCCCAAGCCCTCTTTGCGGCAAGCGCGGCGTCGACCGCCATTTTAAGCTCCTTCTCGCCTGCCATGGAACACTCGGCAATCACGTGTGCGTGATCGTGAGGCATGGTGACCTTGATGGTCTTCTCGGTAAAGATCTCCTTACCGCCGATTATCAGCGGTATCTTCACTACCTCTGCCGACTGGCGCGCAAGCTCTTCTTTTAGCTCCGCGCGCTCCTTCGACCCGGGCAGATAACCTCGGAAGGCGTCGTTATCGGGCCGTGCGATGGTAAAATAAGCGTTTGACATGATTCCTCCTCTGTCCGGCTCTTGCGCAAAAGAGCCAAAAATGTGTTGTTGCCAAGTCATCTTGGGAAAATATAAGAAAGCATTAACGCCTCTTATCTATATATTATACCATATCCTATAAACACTGTCAACGCAAGTACAGAGGCAATATTGCTTTTATTTGTTAATTTGTTAACGGTTCAGAGTTTAGGGTCAGCGTCTTGGCAAGCCGGCTGAGGCGCAAAGTAATGCTCTGCGGCATACAGATAATGGGCCTCAAAGCGGTCTACCGCATCGCGGACGGTCTTTTTTGCGGGAAAGAAAAGGTCGTAAGCATGGAACCAGTCGGGATAAACGTCGCATTCGGCCTCGACCCCAGCCTCGCGAAGACGGCGGACGTAATCCACGGTCTCGCAGTAAAAAGGCTCTATATCGCCAACAAAGGTATAGCAGGGCGGAAGACCGGAAAGATCCTTTCGCCTTGCGGGAGCGGCGTAGCAGGGCACCATATCCGTGCCGTAGGCGTCCCTTAAATAGCGCTTCCAAGCCTTGCGGTTGCGCTTTGTGTTCCAGTTGGGCGCATGATTATCGGCGGAGGAAGGCGTGTCCCTGTCGTCCAGCATGGGATAAAGGGGCATCTGAAACGCAATATTAACGTCTTCAAGATCGTGAGCAAGCATGCAGAGCGCCGCGGCCATGCCGCCGCCCGCGCTCTCGCCGCCTACCATTATCTGGTCGGACCTCACGCCGAGCTCCTCGGCATGCTCCTTTAAATAGCGCAGGGCAGCATGGCAGTCGTGCAGCGCGGCGGGATAGGGATGCTTTTTGGAAAGACGGTAATCCGGGGCGACGAGCACCGCGCCGTATTTTACCGTAAGTGACAGCGCGCGCGTTACGAAAACGGTCTTTTCGGAGCCGGACTGATAACCGCCGCCGTGTATCCAGAGCACGCCGGGGACCTTTTTTAAGATGGGCGTGCGTGAGCGCAGTATGAGCAGCTTAATGCTGTGGTTCCCCACGGGTATAACGCGCTTTTCGGTTGTGAACGGGGGCTTTGGCACGGCCGCCTCCTTTCGTCGAGGGTATCGGGGCTTCAAATGAAAAACTTTTTTTCGAGGTATCTTCGAAGCGAAGGAATTATTCCCGCCAGCAGCAAAAAGCCGCCGATCGCGGCAAAGCCGATCAAAGAATACAGGCTCCACAAAAACATCGGCGCTCCGAAGGTTATATGCTCTAAAAACTCTATCAGCACGGTAAGCCCGCCGATGCCCAATAAAAAGCCGCCCAGTATAAACAGCTTGCCGCCCCTGACGTATTTTAAAAGGCAGACCGCTGCCGTTATAATAAGACAGCCCGTAAAGAGCACGGGAAGAGCGAAGCTCAAAAACCATTTGCCGCCCGTCTTCAAGCATATAAAAAGCAAATACAAAGCAGCCGCGGCGTGACCCACGGGTACGAAAACCTCGGCAGGCGGTCGGCGGAACCAGCAGGGAAGCACCGCAATAACGTAAAGAAACGCCATACCGCCCAAGACGTATCCGCCCCAGCGCAGGCTGCCGTAAAGCTTGAAGCAGACGGTAAGCACCACAGCCGCCGCAAGCGCCGAAACGGCGGTCATCGCAACGGCAAAGGGGCGGCAGGAGGCTTTGTGCTCCCGCGGGTATTCGTCCGGATAGCCGTGCTCGCGGGCAAGCCTGTTGGGATCCCATACCGGCGTGCCGCAAAGCGGACAGCTTTCCATCCCGTCCTGAAGCTTTACGCCGCATTTTACACAGTACATATCAGTTCCTCCTGTTGCATTCTATCTCTACCGGTATGCCAAGCTCCACAAGACCGGAGAAAAAGCGCCGTTCGAGCTCGGACTCCTCTATGCTTCGGATCATGTTGATGTACGTTCTGCCGCCATAGCTCATAACGGAGCAGTTATTGGGATAGCTGCGCTGCGGTCCTATAATGAATTCCATCCTTTTAACGTACCCGTTCATTGCCTCGGGCAGGGGAAGCTCCTTGATATTGGAAACGTTTATGCTGCCCCCGCTCTCTCCGCTCCGGCGGTAAACGCCGTCCATGACAATGTTTTTTAAAAATACCGGACAGAGGCGAATGGCGGTGACCTGCTGCGGGAGCACGTTGGCGGCGATCATCCCCGCCATGTGCTGCGGGGTGGCGTATGCGCGGAGCTGATGGTATATGGTACGTGCCAGCTCCGCAAGAGTGTAATCGCCTATGCGCGGGTCCACGCCGACGTTGAGCACCAGCGAAAAATTGCGCATCGTGGAGCTGCCGTAAAGCCTGCGTAAATCTACCGGCACCGTTATCTTTACCGCTCTGCGGCGCCTCGTGGGAAGCTCCTCCGCCTGCATGGCGATAATGCTTTTTGCCATAACTGCCGCGAGCAGCGCCGTGACCGTCACGGAAAGCCCGTGCGCCGCGTCAAGCAGCGTCTCCGTATCGACTATGCCCGTGGTGAGCGTCTTGAAGCCCGTCGGCTCCCGCGTTCCGTGGAGCCTGTACGAGCGCTCCTCGCTCCTGCGCGAGCCGACCTTCGCGGAGTTTTTCAGGAAGCTGTCCTCCAGCTCCTCCGCGGTCGGCTTTTCGTCAAGCGCCTTCAATATCCCCTCCCGCGGGATGTTGACTCCGTATTTGAGCTCAATATATCTGGCGGCGAGATTGCAGAGAAAAACGCTGCCGCCGCGCCCGTCCGTGATGGAATGAAAGCATTCCACGGCGATACGGTTTTTGTAATACAGTATGCGGATGCAGCTTTTTTTCAGCTCCCGCCTGCTCATAAAGGTGAGGGGATAGGCGTAGTCGCTCCTGACCTCGGCGGAGCTGTGGCTTTCCTCCAGATAATACCAGAAAAAGCCCCTGCGCAGGGTCACGAAAAACGAGGGAAACCGCAGGCGCATATCGTCCGCCGCGCTTTGCAGCACGTCGGGATCGATATCGTCGTTAAGCGTTGCGGATACGCGAAAGGCGTTGCTCCAGTTCCTTCGGGCAACCGCCGGAAATATCAGCGCCGCCGTGTCCAGACGGTACCATTTTTTCTGCATAACCGTTCTTCCTCTCCCGCCGCCGACACTAAAACGCCGCGGGCTTGCTGTTTATTATATAGCGCAGAAGCTGTTGCCGCCGATCGCTAAATAGAGCTGCCCTCGCGGACGCTGTAACCGGTCTTCCCGAGCCGTCTGCCGCAGGAAGAACGTAATGCCCGCAGTATTGGCAGCGAGGCATTTTTCTTCCCGACTTTATTGCAGTGATAATATAGCACAATATTGATGCTTTCGCAATACGATCGGGCAGGGCAAGCGGGCATTCTCCGCCGGCGCACTTTTTGTTTGGCATCCGATAACGGCAAAAAGATACGGGGCTTGAGCTCAAACAAAAAGCGTGAACCTGCAAAAGCCGGTCCACGCCGCATAAAACCGCCCTGTTATCTATCAGCTCTTAATGACCCTTATTACCTCTCCTATATAAAGCGTATGCGCGGGCTCGCCGTGCTCGTAGTTGTTTTCCGCAACCTCGTCGGAGATAGCGTATTTGTCCATATTATGCTTATAGAGCTTGCGGCAAACGAGCGTGAGCTCCGCCTGGCGGAAGGATACCGTCTGCCCGAGCTGGGTCGTTATCGTGACGGGCTCGAGCGAGGTCCCGCCGACCTTATCGCCGTCCCTGCCAGATTTAGAGCCGAGCAGTGCAAGGTCGCGGCGGTATTTCTCGGGATAAAAGCTCACGGTAAACAGCCCCTCGCGCTCAATAAAATCGTGCGTGTACCGCGAAGGTCTGACATATACGGTGGCGACCGGCAGGCTCCAAAGCGTGCCCAGCCCGCCCCAGCTTACGGTCATGGTATTGAAGTCGCCCTCGACGCCTGCGGTGACGAGCGCCCACTGCCTGTCGAACTTTTCAAATGCCTCTGTGATGAAGCCGTCTGCCATATACTTTTGCCTCCCTGCGCTTATTTTTTAAAGCTCTTTCCGGCGGAGAAGCCCATGGACTCATATCTTGTGAGCTTGCGCTCGACCTCCTTCAAAAGCTCCTCGTTGTCCTCGGTCTTGACAAGCATGGAAATAACGTCCTCGGTCACCTCGGCGGTGTTGCCCGCGGAGAGCATACGGCGTATCGAGGAGGCGCATTCCGCTTCCCCCTTGGTGAGCAGCAGCTCGTCGCGCCGCGTGCCGGAGCGGTAGATGTCGATAGCGGGGAATATACGCTTCTCGGAGAGCTTGCGGTCAAGATGTATTTCCATATTGCCGGTGCCCTTGAACTCCTCGTAGACCATATCGTCCATGCGCGAGCCGGTCTCGACGAGGGCCGTGGCGATTATCGTAAGGCTGCCGCCGTTCTCAATATTGCGCGCTGCGCCGAAGAAACGCTTGGGTTTGAAGAGAGCGCCGGGATCCATGCCGCCGGAGAGGGTCTTGCCGGAGGTGTTGATGGTGATGTTGTATGCTCTCGCGAGCCTCGTTATGCTGTCCATCAGCACTACAACGTCGCGCCCCTGTTCGACAAGGCGCATCGCTCTCTCCTGCACCATCTCGGCAACCTTGGTGTGCCTTTCGGGCAGCTCGTCAAAGGTGGAGTAGACGACCTCGCCCTTGATGCTCCTCTGCATATCGGTCACCTCTTCGGGACGCTCGTCTATAAGCAGCACGATAAGGTGAACGTCGGGATAGTTGTTTGCAATGCCGTTGGCGATGTTTTTTAAGAGCGTAGTCTTGCCGGCTTTGGGCTGGGAAACTATGAGTCCTCGCTGCCCCTTGCCTATCGGCGCCATGAGGTCTATAAGCCTTATCGCAAGGGACTCGCTGCCCGACGCCGACTTTGACTCCAAAGTAAGCCGCTCCTCGGGGTATATAGGCACGAGCTCGTCAAAGGGACGCCTTTGCAGTATCTCCTCCGGTGCCTGACCGTTGACGGCGGTGATGTATAAAAGTGCGCTGTACTTATCGGTATCCCTCGACGGGCGGGTCTTGCCGGTCACGAGGTCGCCGGTCTTTAAGCGGAACCTTCTTATCTGCGCGTTGCTGATGTAAACGTCCTTGGGGCTCGGCAGGTAATTCTCACAGCGGAGAAAACCGAAGCCCTCGCTCACTATTTCGAGCACGCCCTCGGCGTCGCCGCAGTCGCCTGCTTCAAGCATCTCGGGCACGGCGGGATTGCTCGTGCCGTACTCGGCGTTGTAATAGCCCTGCTCGCGGGGAGAAAAGCGCTGCTCCTCCTGCGGGAGGTCGTAGCCCTCGCGCCCAAACTGAGGCTGACCGAAATCCCGACCCGCGTACTGCTGACCGTAATCCTGCCGCGCATAATCACGCTGCTGATAGCCGGCGTAATCCCGACGGGAATAATCACTGCGAGAATTATCGTTATAAAATCTGTTGTTTTGGTTTGGAGCGGCATAGCGCTGACCGCTGTAATCCGCGCGCTGCTGATAGCCTCTGTCGTAACGCTGACGGCTATAATCCTGCTCCTGCCTGCCGTAATCCGAGCGCTGCTGATAGACGCGCTGATTACTCTGCTGATAATCGCGCTGCTGATATCCCCGCGTATACTGAGAGGAGGGCCGCTTTTCCTCGGCGGGAGAGTCCTGCTGTGTCTGCTCCTGCTGCGGCTCCTTTACCGGCTGCATAGCCTTCGGACGGCGCTTGCCGGACTTTACGGAGCTCTGCTCGCGCGTCTGGTCGGCGGGCTTATCGGCAAGCTTGCTGTCGGGATTATCAGCCGGCTGTACCTTTGCCGGCGCATCGCTCTTTTTTGGTCTGCCGCGCTTTTTTGCTGGAGCCTTGGGAGCCTCGGTCTGCTTTGCGGCGTCCTCATCAGGAGATTGCTTCTCGGGCTTTGTCGCCTGCTTTTCGGCAGGCTTTAACTTTGCGGAGGCGGGCAAATAACCGCTTGCCTCGCTTCCTTGGAGCACCGGAGCGCCGGAGCGCCGTTTATCTTCCGCGCTGTTGGGCACTACGCCGCCGTTTGCGATAATGTCTATAAGCTCCGATTTGCGGTATTTTGTAATGGACTTAACGCCCTGCGCCTTTGCAATTTCCCTGAGGCTTTCAAGACTTTTATCAAGCAATATTTCCCTTGTCATATAAGCTCCAATCGGTTTTACTGAGTTTTCATGAAAAATGAATATGCCCATTTGCGGGTCAATACGCATATATAACTTACCATACGGCTTGGGAATTGTCAAGCAAAAAAATTAATCGAATTATCGGGAATTCGCGGCTTTTGTGATAATACATCCGCTGCGCCGAGGCAGCTCCTTCGCGGTATGCTCCCTGCGCCTTATCTCTTTTTCATTGGGGCGAGGCTGTCCGGCGAGAACCTTGCCCATGTCGGGCAGCCCGCGCCCGTGAGCGCGCATCATAATCCCTCCTCTTGCGGCGATGAGAGCACCATGGTCGCATCCTCAAACGAGGCGTAACGGTTCTCTCTGCCGATAAGGCGGAAGCCTATCGCAAAAGCCGCAAGCATCAGGAGCGCTGTCAGCAGGGGCAAAAAGCTTTTCATATCAAAACCTCCTTTTGTCTTTGAGATTAGCATTTGCTCAAAAAATAATTATATGCGCTTAAATTCGGCAAAGAACAAAATCGACGCAAAATTCATATTATTTATCAGACCCGAAAGGAGGGAAAAACACATGAGTTGTTTATCATGCAGCCTGTGCGGCGCCCGTGACTGCCAAGCCACAACGGTGCCCGCGGGCGAGGTTGCCGTAAGCCTTGCCGTTTGCGGCTATGAGACCGCCTTGCAGCGCCTGCCGCGGCTGACGGCGGCGGAGCAGGCGTATTCCGCGGGGCTCTGCCCAGACTGCGCTCTTGAAAAAGGCACGCTTTTCCCCGAGCTCGTAAGCGAGTATTAAGGAGGACAAGATGGAAAGAAGCGAGCTTTTAAATAATATTACCGAGCTGCAGTTCGTCTGCGTAGAGCTTAATCTTTATCTCGACACGCATCCCACGGACGAGGATGCGCGCAGTGACTATTACAACTATTCCGTTATGCTCAACGACCTTATCAAGAGGTATGAGAGCGAGTTCGGTCCTCTGCTGGGCTTCGGACACTCTGCCACCGAAACGGGGTGCTGGGTGTGCTCCGCTTGGCCGTGGGAAAAGCAGTGAGCAAGGAGGCTTAAACTATGTGGATCTATCAGAAACAGCTTGAGTTCCCGGTGAATATCACCATGCCGGATCTCAGGATAGCCAAGGCGCTCATGGCGCAGTACGGCGGTCCCGACAGCGAGCTCGGCGCGGGCATGCGCTATCTTACGCAAAGGTTTTCCATGCCGGACGACCGCCTGCGCGCGACGCTCAACGATATCGGTACGGAGGAGATCGCCCACTGGGAGATGATCGGCACCATGATATTGCAGAGCATGGAGGGAGCGACCCTCAGCGAGCTTGAAGCGGCGGGGCTGCTCGGCTACTACACCATGCACGGCAAGGGCGTTTATCCCGCCGATCCCAACGGCGTTCCCTTCACCGCGAGCTACATTGCTTCGACGGGCGACCCGCTCGCCGATATAGCCGAGGATATGGCTGCGGAGCAGAAGGCAAGGGCTACGTATGAGGAAGCTGTCGTCTTGGCCGACTGCGATCGCCTCAGCGGAGCGGCCAGCAGGCTGTATTATGCAGTGTTTCATGCTGTCAGTGCCCTGCTGATCCACGACAGCCACCCGGTTAAATCGCACAAGGGCGCGTTTGTGGCGTTCTGTCAGCATTATGTCAATGCGGGCATACTCCCGCGGGAGATGGGGCGATTGTTCAGTCAGCTCGAAACCATGCGTGAAAACAGTGACTACAACTGTGTCTACGAGGTCTCCAAAGAGGAACTGCTGGATCAGTTGGCCCCCGCCAAGGAGATGATCGACAACATCGTGTTTGTTCCTGAGGTCGGCAAGCTCTACTACGGCCAGGTGGTCCGGATCCTGCCCATCGGCGCTTTTGTGGACCTGGTGCCCGGCAAGGACGGCATGATCCACATCTCCAAGCTGGAGAACCGCCGCGTGGAGAAGGTGGAGGACGTCCTGAACGAGGGCGACTACACCTGGGTCAAGGTCACCGAGATCGACGACCGCGGCCGCGTGAACCTGAGCCGGAAGGACGCTCTCAAGGAGCGGGAGAAGATGGGCTTCCGCGACTGAGCCCTTTGACGCATTGCTCTGCACGCCGCGGCGGACTTTCGCCGCGGCGTGTTGTCTTTCATTTTGGAGGAATCATGTACGACAAGATCCCCCTGCCCAACGGCGTCCGCAT
>CALEPU010000250.1 GCA_937913075.1 uncultured Clostridia bacterium | reverse complement strand
GGAATCCAAAGAGCTCCATGGTCAAAGATATTGTCATCTGCGCGGGCTTGCCAAAGTCGAGGAGCAAAGCCTACTTACCGCCGCCGTGCAGAACATGAAAAAGATAGCGAATATCCTCTGGCGCAGGGAGCACCCTGCTTTTCTCTTGTTGTCAAACCTCTTAAAAAAGCTTATATGCGCAGCAAAGCCCGCAAAATCGCGGGCTTTGTCAGTCGTCTGAAGCCCGCATTACCGCGGGATCATTTCAGTTACTAACGGTAATCATGCCTGCGCCTTTTGAGCCAGCATCAGCGTATTATAAAGCAGCATGGCTCTTGTCATGGGCCCTACTCCGCCGGGGTTGGGAGTAATAAAGCCTGCGACCTCCGCGACACCTGCAAAATCGACGTCGCCGATAATGCCGCTTTCGGTATAGGTCACGCCCACGTCGATGACCGCAGCGCCCTCCTTCACCATATCGGCGGTGATAAGGTGCGGGCAGCCCGCGGCGCAAACTATGATATCTGCGCGCTTGGTGTGCATGCCAAGGTCCTTCGTCGCGGTATGGCATACCGTCACAGTTGCCCCGCGCAGTAAAAGCTGCAATGCCATGGGCTTGCCGACTATATTGCTCCTGCCGATAACGACCGCCTCGGCGCCTTTAACCGGAACTCCGTACTCCTCCAGAAGGCGTATTACTCCCGCGGGAGTGCAGGCGGAGATATCGGAAGGATCGCAGTCGAGCCTTGCCGAAAACCCGTCGGCGTCCTTTTGAGGGACGACTGCCTCGACCGCCCGCCTCGTGTCAAAGCCCAAGGGCAGCGGAAGCTGACACAGTATGCCCGTGACGGCGGGGTCTTGGTCAAGCCGCGCAATAAGCGAAAGCAGCGCATCTTCCCCCGCTTCGGCGGGGACTTTATGCACCGTGGCTTTTATGCCCACGCTCTCGCAATCGCGCTTTTTCATTGCGACGAGTCTTTTTGAGGTCTCATCTTCTCCGCACAGCACCAAAGCAAGGTGCGGGCGGGCGCCCTCGCCATGCTCCGAAACGAGCCTTGAAACGCCCTCCGCGACCTCATTTTTTACCTTGCCGGCTATTAATTTTCCGTCTATCAATGCAGCTTTCATTATTACTCAAAGTATTTCCCCGCGGCCTCGAAGAGTCTCATATCGTACCTGCCGGGGACGTTTTTATAAAGCCCCTCGCCGATCCTTTCGGAGTGACCCATCTTGCCGAAGATGCGTCCGTCGGGCGAGCAAATACCCTCTATCGCCCATACGGAGCCGTTGGGGTTGGCTGAAATATCCATCGAGGGCAGACCGCTTTCGTCAGCATACCTCGTGAGGATCTGCCCATTTGCGGCGAGCTCATGAAGCTCCGCCTCGGTCGCCATAAAGCGCCCCTCTCCATGGGATATCGGCACCTCGTAAACGCCGCCGACCTCCGCCAATGCGAACCACGGGCTGACGTTCCTCTCGACCCTCGTGCGCACTATACGCGACTGATGCCTGCCGATGATATTCGGCGCGAGCACGGGCATGCTTTCGTTCGGCTCAGTGAATTTGCCGTAGGGCAAAAGTCCCGTTCTGACGAGCGCCTGGAAGCCGTTGCAGATGCCGCCTATAAGACCTTCCCTTGACAATAGCCCCTCGATAGAAGCCGCGCAGTCTGCGTTTTTTAAGAAGCTTGCAATGTATTTGCCGCTGCCGTCAGGCTCGTCGCTGGATGAGAAGCCGCCGGGGATAAAGAGCACCTGCGCCTTATTTAATGCCGCCGTAAACTCCTCTATCGAGGCTCTGAGCTGCGCCTCGCTGCCCGTGCGTATGATGCGAACGCCGACGTCGAACCCCGCCTTGCGGAAAGCGCGCTCGGTCTCAAATTCGCAGTTGGTACCGGGGAAAACCGGTATCACTGCCGTGGGTAAAGCATTGTTTATGATATTGAAGGAATGAGGCGTTCCTTCCCCGTCGGGCAGTTTTGCGGAGGGAAGCTTTCCGAGCGTCTCCCCCTTCTGCGCCGCAGTGACCGTGGGGAATATTTCCTCCAACACGCCCTCGTAAGCCGATTCAAGCTCAGCAAGGCTCACGCTTTCGCTTCCCATGGTGATAACGGCTTCGTTCACTGTCTCGCCCATTATTTCGGTATCGAAAGCCTCGCAGGGCTCAGGTAATGCGCCGTCCGCAAGCTCCGCAATAAAGCTGCCGCAGGCAGGCTTAAAGAGCTCTGATCCCGCTTCAAGCTTCGCGCCGACGCAGTTTCCGAGCGACATCAGGAATATGCTCTCCGCCGCGCCGCCCCTCTGAGGAACGTGGCATGAGATGATACGCCCCGCCTTGACGCCCTGCTCAACGTAAGTAAAGAGCGTTTTGAGCGACGCCGGCTCGGGCAGACCGTTCGCCTGCTTTTTTGCCGTAAGCCTTATAATTTTATGCCCCGCCGCCTTGAATTCCGGCGAGATGATATTGTCCTTTTCGCCCATGCCGGCGGCAAAGCTTATAAGCGTGGGCGGAACGTGTATGTCCTCAAAGCTGCCGCTCATGGAGTCCTTGCCGCCTATCGCGGCACAGCCGAGGTCTGCCTGCGCCATCAAAGCGCCGAGCAGCGCCGCGGCGGGCTTGCCCCAAGACGAGGGGTTTGCGCCGGGCCTTTCGAAATACTCCTGCAAGCTCAGCCAGATCTTATCGCCGTCACAGCCCGAGGCAATGAGCTTTGCGACAGAGGAGACTACCGCCGAGTACGCCCCTATGAAGGGCGAAACCTCCGAAACGTAGGGGTCGAAGCCGTGGCTCATCAAGGAGCAGGAGGAGGTGTTGCCTGAGGCAGTGGGCAGCTTTGCCGCCATTACCTGCGTGGGAGTCGCCCTCCTCGCGCCGCCGTAGGGGAAGAGCACAGTGTTGGCGCCGACGGTCGAGTCAAAGCGCTCCACCAGCCCGCGCTGCGAGCAGCGGTCCAGATCGGAAACCGCGTCGAGGAATTTTTCCTTGAAGCTCTTGGCTTTGAACTTCGCCTCGCGGGGATTATCTATCTTCACGCCCTCCTTGTTCGTCTCCTCAGCGAAGGCCGAGGCGTCCGGCGTGCAGTAGGGAGCCTCGTAAAATGCGCCGCCCTTTTCGATAACGACGTCCATGTATTTTTTTGCGCCGTTGCTGTCGATAAAATCGCGGTCGAGGTCGACTGCCTTCTGCCCTTTGAAGGTGAGCACCAGCCTGCGCTCCTCGGTAACGACCGCCACCTTGACAGCCAAAAGTCCCTCCGCTTCCGCGAGGGATATGAACCCTTCGACGTCGTCCGCCGCAACGACGACCGCCATCCTCTCCTGCGACTCGGAGACCGCAAGCTCCGTCGCGGTCAGACCCATGTACTTCTTGGGTACCTTGTCGAGATCGACCGAAAGCCCGTCGGCAAGCTCGCCAATGGCGACCGATACGCCGCCGGCGCCGAAATCGTTGCAGCGCTTTATCATTTTTGCAGCCTCAGCGTTGCGGAAGAGCCTTTGCAGCTTGCGCTCCTCGGGCGCGTTGCCCTTCTGCACCTCGGCGCCGCAGGTCTCGATAGAGGTCACCGTGTGCGCCTTCGATGCGCCGGTCGCTCCGCCGCAGCCGTCCCTGCCCGTTTTGCCGCCGATAAGCAGCACCGCGTCGCCCGGGGCGGGACGCTCACGCCGCACGTTTTTCTCGGGAGCGGCGGCAATTACCGCGCCGACCTCCATGCGCTTTGCGGCGTAGCCCGCATGATAATACTCCTGCACCTGCCCCGTCGCAAGCCCTATTCTGTTGCCGTATGAGGAGAAGCCCTCCGCCGCCTCGCGCACTATCCTGCGCTGGGGCAGCTTGCCCGGGATGGTGTAGTCGGAGGTCGGATCGGCAGCGCCGGTGACCCTCATGCTCTGGTATACATAGCCCCTGCCCGAAAGAGGATCGCGTATAGCTCCGCCGACGCAGGTCGCCGCGCCGCCGTAAGGCTCTATCTCGGTAGGGTGATTGTGCGTTTCGTTTTTGAAAAGCAGCAGCCACGGCTCTTTTTTGCCGTCGACGTCCGCGGTGATCTTGACAGTGCAGGCGTTGATCTCCTCGGACTCGTCAAGCGAGGTGAGCGTGCCCGTCTTCTTCAAATATTTCGTGCCGAGGGTCGCCATGTCCATCAGCGTGATGGGCTTTTTATCCCCGACAAGCTCGCGCATTTCCATATAGCGCTCGTAAGCGGCGCGCGCGTTTTCGTCTTTAATGTCTATGTTTTCAAGCCTTGTGTTGAAGGTAGTGTGGCGGCAGTGATCCGACCAATAGGTGTCGAGCACGGTGAGCTCAGCCAACGTGGGCTGCCTGCCCTCCTTTAAAAAATACTCGCGGCAGCACTCTGCGTCGCCCCTGTCCATTGCAAGCCCCATGCTCTTGATCAGCGCCGTCAGCCCATCGCCGTCAAGCTCGGTAAAGCCCTCTATAACGTCTACGCCGTCAGGCTCGTCATACTTGGCTTCAAGGCTGTCATACTCCCGCATCTCGGCCTCACGGCTGTCGACGGGGTTTATAAGACGGGACTTTATATCCTTCAATTCAGCCTCGGTAATACCTCCGTAGAGCAGGTATACCCTCGCAGTGCGCACCGTGCAGTTTGAGCCCATGGTCACGAGCCTGATACACTGCTGCGCCGCATCCGCCCTGTCGTCAAACTGACCCGGCAGATATTCCGCAGCAAAAGCGCAGTCCGCCCCCTCGGGCAGAGTGAAGGTGTGCACGTCTGTGCGCGGATCGGCAAAAACGCCCGTGCAGCAGGCAAAAAACTCCTCCTCGCTGATGTTTTCCACGTCGTAACGCAGCAGCAGACGAACCCTTTTGAGCCCCGGCGCAGCAGCGCAAAGCTCACTAAAAAGCCCCTCCGCCTCGGTGGAAAACCCCTCTCGCTTTTCAACATAGACTCGGTAGACCATTTTCCCTCCTGTCCGCGCCGCCGCAAGGCGGCAATGCATAATGCGTAATGCGCAGCCTCTCTCATGCCGCGCGTCCGATTTTGAATTACGAATTCCGGATCGCGCTTGCGCCGATATCCTTCCTGTAATAAGCGCCTTCGAATTTTACCTTTTCAGCTCCATTATAAGCCATTGCGACGGCGTCTTCAAGCCTTTGGGCCTTGGCGACGACGTTAATAACTCTGCCGCCCGCCGTTGCGTAGCCCGCCGAGGTCAGCCTGGTTCCCGCGTGGACTACGGAAAGCTCAGCGCCGTCAAAGGCGGCAGGGTCGATATTGATATGCAGTCCCTTGCGGTAGGAGCCCGGGTACCCGCCCGAGGCTAAGACCACGCAGCAGACCGCCTTATCCTCAAACTCTATCGGAAGCTCGGAAAGCCTCCCCTCGCGCACGGCGAGGAATGCGTCGAGCAGATCCGTCTTCAAAAGCGGCAGCACCGTCTGGCACTCCGGATCGCCAAAGCGGCAGTTATATTCTATCACCTTGGGACCTGCCGCCGTCAGCATCAGCCCAAAGTAGAGGCAGCCGGAAAACGGACATCCCTCAGCCTCCATAGCGCGCACAGTAGGCAGGAATATCCTTTCCATGCACTCCCGCGCTATATCCTCGGTATAGAAGGGATTGGGGGCTATAACGCCCATTCCGCCCGTGTTGGGGCCGACGCCGCCCTCGCCTATCGTCTTGTGATCCATCGAGGATACGAGCGGCACAAGCGTCCGCCCGTCGGTCAGGGAAAGCATCGTCACCTCGAGTCCTTCGAGGAATTCCTCAATGAGTATCCTCTTGCCGCTTTCACCGCAGCGCGCTCCGCTCAAAAGCTCGCGAACCGCCTCTGCCGCCTCCTCCCTTGTGCGGCAGATGAAAACGCCCTTGCCGAGAGCAAGCCCGTCCGCCTTGATAACGGTGGGCAGTGGGCAACCTGCGGCGTACGCGAGCGCCTCCTCCATATCTTCAAAGCAGCGGCTTTGAGCTGTGGGAATGCCGTACTTCTGCATGAGCGCCTTTGCAAAGGATTTGCTTGCCTCGATCCTTGCGGCGGACGCGGCAGGGCCGAAGCACCTTATACCCGCCGCCTCCAAAACGTCGACCGCGCCAAGCGCCAGGGGATCGTCGGGAGTGACGACCGCGAAATCTATTTTCTCATTGACGGCAAAGGCCTTTATGCCCTCAATGTCCGTCGCCTTTATATCGACGCACGAGGCAAATTCCCGCATGCCGCCGTTGCCCGGCAGCACAAAAAGCGCCGTCACCCGAGGGTCCTTGGCAAGCCTCTTTGCAATGTAGTATTCGCGGCCTCCGCCGCCGATGACCATTAATCTCATTTTCAGTCCTCCGTTGTTTTCACGCCGGCGAGGTCGGCATATCGCTTGCCGCAGGGCGACAAGTATCGCAAGCTCCAATGGAGCTTATTTGGCGCGGGGCAAAAGCCGAATATATGCTTCCCGTGCGAAATGCCTGCCTTTGGCAAGCGCTGACGCTTACGCGTCAGTGATGAAACAGCCTCATGCCGTTCATTACCATAGTGATCCCGAGCTTATCACAGCATTCTGTAACCTGCGGGTCGGCCTTGGAGCCGCCTGGCTGGACTATGAACCGCACGCCGCTCTTATAGGCGCGCATTATGTTGTCCGTAAACGGGAAGAAAGCGTCGCTCGCCAAGCTAAGCCCCGTGTGCTCCGAAAGGAACGCGCGCTTTTCTTCTTCGGTCATGGGCTCCGGCTTTCTTGTAAAGAAGCTCTGCCATACGCCCTCCGAGGCGACCTCGTCGTACCTTCCCGTCAGATAACAGTCGATGCAGTTATCGCGGTCCGGGCGTTTGATATCATCGCGGAAGGGCAGGTTCAATACCTTCCCGCTCCCGCGCAGGAGCCAGTTGTCCGCCTTGTCGCCCGCGAGCCGCGTGCAGTGTATCCTCGACTGCTGACCAGCGCCGACGCCTATTGCCTGACCGTCAAGAGCATAGCAGACCGAGTTGGATTGTGTGTATTTTAAGGTTATCATTGCGACGATGAGATCGCGCTTGGCGCTCTCGGGAAGCGCCTTATTAAAGGTGACGATGTTTTCAAGGCAGTCCATGGTGATGCTTGCGTCGTTGCGGCGCTGCATGAAGCTCACGCCGAAGACCTGCTTCACCTCCGTCTCTTGCGCCTTGTAGCTCTCGTCCATCTTGATTATGCAGTATTTGCCGCCCTTTTTGCTCTTCAAGAGCTCCAGCGCCTCGGGCTCGTAGTCGGGAGCTATAATGCCGTCGGAGACCTCTCGCTTGATTATTTTCGCCGTCGTCACGTCGCAAATATCGGAAAGCGCTATGAAATCGCCGAAGGAGCTCATCCTGTCCGCGCCCCTTGCGGCGGCGTAGGCGCAGGCGAGCGGGCTTTCGTTCAAGCCCTCTATATCGTCAACGAAGAGCTTGCGCCGAGTGACCTCATCCATGGGGAGCCCGACTGCGGCGCCGGCAGGGCTGACGTGCTTGAAGGAAGCCGCGGCAGGCAGCGAAAGTGCCGCTTTCAGCTCCCTCACAAGCTGCCATGCGTTCAAAGCGTCGAGAAAATTGATATAACCGGGAGCTCCGTTCAATACCTCAAAGGGCAGCTCGCTCCCATCCTCCATAAAAAGCTTCGCTGGCTGCTGATTGGGGTTGCAGCCGTATTTTAAAGTCAGCTCGTGCATTTTTCTGCTCCTCAATACTTATTGATAATGATCGTCTCTCCGCTTTGCATGTCCCTCACGGCGAGCGCGACCTTGTTCTCCTCATTTATGCCGTTCCAGACGAGGTCGGCAAACTCCCTTAAATCATCGGGGATATTGACCTCATAGGGCTCGCCCGCAAAGGGCGTGAGCACGTCGCCTTGCGCGGTGTGCTCCGTGCCGGCGTAGGTGTGTATGTAATGCCCGTGACAGGGCTGCCGCTCATAGCGGAAGAACTCCCTCACACAGACGCTCCCCTCACGGTCTGCCGGCTTTAAGATAGAAAGCGCGTATGAGCCGCAGGGCTCTGTAAGGCAGCTTATTCTTGAAGTAAAATGAGGCGGGTCGGGCTCGAAAGCACGCGTCATCAGCGCGGACTCAAAACTGCCCCCCAGCCGCAGGGCTTCGTATATCGTGTCGGTCTGATCGCCGTTGGTGACGATCGTCCTTCCGTCAAGCTTCCTAACGGGAGCGTAGAGTATCAGCTCGGGATGCTGGGGATCGCCGCCGATGTTTTTTATCACTATATCCTCGCCGCTCTCCGTAAACCTGCGCGCACGGCTCGAAGCCGAACGCCCCATTATGAAGTACGCAAAAACGCTCCTGCCCGAAGGCGTCGTGCCTATGATGATGCCGCGCCCCGCGTAGCTTTGAGTGCGGAGAAGTGTGTATAAGTCGTTCATGTTACCTCCGGTAAATTCGTAATGCGTAATTATTTCATATCGCACCGACGCAAATAATTTATAATTGCGCCGCAAGCAGCTCCGCGGCCCTTGGCAGCATGACCCATTCCGCTTCGCGCATGACGCGCTTTTGCAGTATCTCGGGGGTATCGCCTTCCAATACCTCGACAGCCTTCTGCATGAGTATGGGACCTGCGTCCGCCTCGGCGGTGACGATATGTACCGTCGCGCCGGTGAGCTTAACGCCGCGTGCCAGCGCCGCCTCATGAACTCTGAGCCCGTAAAACCCCTTGCCGCAGAAGGAAGGTATCAGCGATGGGTGGATGTTTATTATCCTGCCCTCGAAGTCCTTTATAAAATCCGCCGAGAGTATTCTCATGAAGCCCGCGAGGATGATCATATCAATGCCGCGTTCGGCGAGAAGCTCCGTGAGCCTTGTCTCAAAGTCGCCGTCGTTTTTAATAAAAACCCCCTCAACGCCGGCTTCCTGCGCCCTTTTGAGAGCGTAAGCCTTTTCGTTGTTCGATACGACGAGCGTGAGATCAACGTGCGGCATTTCGCCCCTTCCTTCCGCGTCTAAAAGCGCCTGCAAATTGGTGCCGCCGCCCGAAACGAGCACGACTATATTCTTCATGGTGTATTCCTCCTGTTTACAATGTTGCCAGGGCTAAGATAAGCACTATTGCAGCGATGACGCCGCCTATGAAAAGGAAGCGGACATAGTCTCTGGTGAGCTCATCCTCATGACCTGCAAAATAGAAAAACATGGGATCCTGAGGGTCATAGCATATGAGTTCCTCGCTGCCGATATCATAGCGCCTTTTTGTATCCTGCACCGTATAGGTGGAGGTGACATTGCGTCCCTCCTCGGTGGTATAAGTGAGTATGGGGTAAACGTGCCTGCCCTTGTCCTTCTCGAAGTAATCCTTTACCGTACCGTAAACGGTGACGTTGTTTTTCAGGCTCTTTTTTATCTTCATTATATTTGCTTGATTCATTTTGGGCTGAGCAGTTCCTGTTATATAGTCTTCAAGACTTATTGCATTGATAAAATACATAACATATTTCATAACAATAAAATGCTCATCAAA
>CALEPU010000249.1 GCA_937913075.1 uncultured Clostridia bacterium | reverse complement strand
TGGATGATCTTAAAATAGCGGGGAAAATATCTGATGAGAATAATTTACGAAGCAATTGATGGTAACCAGTTTACAACGCGTGATAGTTGTGAAAATTACGAAGCGGAATTAGTACATCCATTTTACGGAGAAATCATTTTTTATAATAAATCCGGGGGGTCGTTTCGTGCACGACATCATGCGTTTTTTGATCCGGATATTTATCAGGTTTGCGAGAAAATAGAAATTCACAATAAAAAAGAAGTAGACGATTTAAGATGGATAGCGGAGCAAACCGGATGGTGTGAATTTAAACAGATTACAGAACCTGGTATTTGGATAAGAAAAGGCAACGGGTTTGGTGCTGTTTGGGATAAGGAGCAGAATTATGACTAAACAAGAAGCAATCACATGGCTATCTCAGCTGTCAGCCGGAATTGAGTGGGAATTAGATATGAATTATGCGGTTGCGATTGATATGGCGATTGAAGCATTGAATACTAAGCAGATGGGCGGGGATTTCATTAGCAGACAGGCGGCAATAGATGCAGTTACGCAATATTGTATAGATGCTTATATCGAAGATGGGGATTATCATGCAAGCGGCATGGAATATGAGTTGAACAATTTACCGGCCGCACAGTCAGAGCGGAAGAAGGGGAAGTGGGTTTACTACCCACAGGCAAGTGGGACGGGGGTATCATTTGCGGTGTATCTCTTGCCTGTGTGTTCCGAGTGTGGGAAAGAGCATCCCGTTGCGAACTTCTGCCCCAACTGCGGCGCAAGGGTCACCCCGTTGGACGAGACCGTGCTGCTCAACACCGAATCCCCCGTTGAGGGTGTAGGAGGTCCCGCGGAGGAGAAGCTTTCCGCAGCGGCGGAACCGGCATCGGCTATTCCCGCTCAGCAGGCCGCACCTCAGCAGGCCGCACCTCAGGCTCCGCGTCCCCAACAGGCTCCGCAGTATGCACAGCCCAATTATCAGGCCGCGCCTCAGTACGGCTATGCTCCGCAGCAGCCCTCTAATACCAACTACTATTACGGCGCTCCTGTAACAAGGGCTGTAACCGAAAGCGACCTGCCCGAGCAGTACAAGCCCATAAAGGCATGGGGCTATTTCGGCTACACTCTGCTGTTCTCCATCCCCGTGGTAGGTCTTATATTCCTCATAGTCTTCTCATGCAGCAGGGCTAATATCAACCGCCGCAACTTCGCAAGGTCGTTCTGGTGCTGGCTCATAATCGTCGCGGTGCTGCTCGTGGTATTGCTGATACTCGTTGCAGCCGGATATGCGCACGTGGAGTGGCCGAGCTTCAATTAATCTTCTTATCATTATAGTGAAAGCATCCGTCGGCGTTTTGCCTGCGGATGCTTGTTTATATATTATTTTACCTTACCGAAGCGCCGCTGCTGTCGGCTTCTATAACGAAGGTGAGGAGCAGCTCCTCGGCGACGGAATATTCAAAGCCAGAAAATTCAACGTACATTATGCTGTCGGTATTTATGCGCCAGACGAAGCCTATCCTTCCGTCGTCGTGCAGGGTGTAGATGGCTGCGCCCTCGGCAATGTCGCTTTCGCCCGCGCGCTCGATCCGGCAGTCGATGCTGCAAAGCCCGTTATCAATATCGCCCTTGGCGGTGTAGCCGAAGCCGTCCTCATAGGGCTCGACCGCCATAACGCCTGAAACGGCGGAGGGGACTATCGCCGAGACCGTCTCGGGAGTATCAAAGCAGCCGAGGTAAGTGTAGCCGCGCATGCCGCCCTTCACGGCAAACTCCGTGGGCAGGGGCGTTGTATTCACGGCAAACGGAAAATCGGTAGACTCGGGAGTATTAAAGGCAGGCTCGTCGGTAAAGCCATAAGAGGGATCCTTCGTGGCGGCGGACTCGCCGGCAGACACGGCTCCATCGGTCGCCAAGGGGATATCGGTCGGGGTAGTATCTCCGAGCCATGCCATATGGTCGGAGACGTCCTGATTGGGCATGCTCTTTGCGTTGAACGAGCGCAGCACGGATAGAGTGCCGATACCGACGGCGAATACCGCCGCAACGGAAGCCGCAATGCCGATTAAACGGCGGCGGCGCTTTGAGGCAGCGGCCTTTTTGTCCTTGCCGTAAGCGAGCTTTGAAGCAAGCCCGCGCTCCATAGCCTCCGCCTTTATGTTACGGAGCATGGAGGCGTAATCGACCTCGGAGTCTTCCCTGTCCGCGATCGAAGCAAGCAGCCTGTCTACGGCGTCAAGCTGTTCATCGGTCACCGTGCCGATTTCATATTCGGTTTTGAGATCATCGTAATTCATAGCGCGATACCCTTCGCGGTAAGTTTTTTATATAGCAGCGCCCTGCCTCGCGCAAGACGGGATTTGACCGTTCCCTCCGATATGTCGAGCGTCTGTGCGATATCGCTCACGCTCATATCGGAGAAGTAATACATATTGAGCACGGAAGCGTAGCGGCTGTCAATCACGGCAATTGCTTCGCGGACGGCGGAGGCGTCGTCCGCCCTCACAGCCTCGTCCTCCGGCAGCGGAGCAATATCCGCCACCTCAGCTCCGACAGGCTCGTCGGACAGCACCTCCTTTTTGCTGCGGCGCTTATAATCGAGCGCGGCGTTTACCGCAACGCGGTACAGCCAGCCCTTTAATTGCGCCTCGCCGAGAGAGGCGAGCTTTTCCATATTTTGCAGAACGGATATGAACACCTCCTGCGTCACGTCCTCCGTCTGCTCCTTATTGGAAAGCACACCGTAAGCCGCCCAGTAGACCAATCGGGAAAAATCGGTGTATATGCTGTCGAAATCGCGTTCAGGCATATTGCGATCCATCCTTTTGACCCCGGCGGAACAGCCGCCCGCCGTGACCCTTCGTTAATATAACGCGTAAGCGGCGGCAAAGGTTCCCCGATTTCGGCAATATATTATTCCGAAACGCCGCCTGCGTTATTATCATTTTAACATTTTTACCTGCAAATTACAATCACGCCCTGAAAATAGGCAATTAAACGGGCCGCGGCTTTAAGCCGCGGCCCGAACGTCCTAAACGGTTTAGGAGATCATCGAGGTGTAAATAGCGGAAACGTCAGCGAAATTGATATCGCCGTTGCCGTCTACGTCCGCATTGGCCTCGCCCTCGGCAGTCAGCTCACGCTGGCCGATGAGGAACAGATACAGTGTGGAGATATCCGCAAAGTTTACCTCGCCGTTGCAGTCAACGTCGCCGGGGAGACCGGTGGGCTCAACGTATATCTCGTGAAGCTCAACAACGACGGTGGTGTCGGCGGTGAAGACGTAACCGCTGCCGATCTCAACACCGTTTACCTTGAAGGTATAATAGAAGCCCTCGGGCGCGGTGGGCAGAGTCACGGTATCGCCGACAGCGATAACGTAGCTTGCGCTGTAATCGCCGGTGAAGGTGACGGTGATGGTCTGCTGATCGCCGACGATCTTGACGGTGACGGTGCCGAATGCGATGCCGTCATACATAACGGTCATAACGTAGGTGCCGTTCACAGCGCTATTGAAGGCGGGCGCCCAGGAATAGCTGATGTGGCTGTTGTTCCATGCGATGGTCTGAGCGGTCGCGCTGCGGCTGGACCTGTAGCTGATGCCCGTACCTGCCTGAATGTTGCTCATGCCGAAGCCCGCGTCATTCTCCGCTACGTAATAGGTGGTGCCGGTAAGCGCAGCCTGCGCAACGGCGGGAGCGTAAACATAGCAAGTTGCACTCGAGGTGAGATCGGAAGAGCACACGTCTGAACTC
>CALEPU010000248.1 GCA_937913075.1 uncultured Clostridia bacterium | reverse complement strand
GTATCATAGAGGAGGCGCTGGTCGAGACAGTAGGCTGCAGCGGTATGACCCATTCCGCGGCTATGGCGGCGGAGATACTGCCCGGCAAGACCCTCTTGGAGGCTATGAACACCGACCTCGTGTGCGACGCCATAAACGTCGCCCTTCGTGAGATTTTCCTCCAGTTTGCATACGGCAGGACGCAGAGCGCGTTCTCCGATAACGGTCTGCCCGTCGGCGGAGGCATGGAGGATCTCGGCAAGGGCTTGAGGAGCCAGATCGGCACCATGTACGGCACCAAGGCCAAGGGCGCAAGGTACCTCGAAATGAGCGAGGGCTATGTCTCCCGTCTCGCTCTCGATGAGGAGAACGAGATAATCGGTTACGAATACGTTTCCCTCGGCAAGATGATGGACGCCATTAAGAAGGGCATGGAGCCCAACGAGGCTTATAAGAAGTTTACCGGTACTTACGGCAGGTTCCAAGAGGCCGCAAAGTACGTTGACCCCCGCAGGGAGTGAGGTGCAGTATGGCAACTTTTGAAGGATATGAGAGAAGAATAGAAAAGCTCAATGTCGAGATGGCAAAGTACGGCATCGAGAGCCTTGAACACGCTGTCAAGATCACCGAGGACGCGGGCGTCGATGTGCGCTCGCTCGTATTGGGCATACAGCCCATCGCGTTTGAGAACGCGGTGTACGCATACACCCTCGGCGCCGCCATCGCAATAAAGCAGCAGGTCAAGTCCGCTGCGGAGGCGGCTTCCGCCATTGGTCTGGGTCTTCAGGCGTTCTGCATACCCGGCTCCGTTGCGGATAACCGTAAGGTCGGCTTGGGCCACGGCAATCTTGCCGCAATGCTCCTTTCCGAGGAGACCGAGTGCTTTGCTTTCCTCGCAGGGCATGAGAGCTTTGCTGCGGCAGAGGGCGCGATAGGCATCGCCTCCACCGCAAACAAGGTCCGCAAAAAGCCCTTGCAGGTCATATTGAACGGCCTCGGCAAGGACGCCGCCTATATCATCAGCCGCATCAACGGCTTCACCTACGTTGAGACGGATTACGACCAGTATAAGGATGAGCTCAATATCGTCTATACCAAGGCGTTCTCGAAGGGCGAGCGCAGCAAGGTTCGCTGCTACGGCGCGGACGACGTCAACGAGGGCGTTGCGATAATGCGCCATGAGCATGTCGACGTTTCCATCACCGGCAACTCCACCAACCCCACAAGGTTCCAGCACCCCGTCGCCGGCACCTATAAGAAATGGTGCTGGGAGAACGGCAAAAAGTATTTCTCCGTCGCTTCCGGCGGCGGTACCGGCCGTACTCTCCACCCGGATAATATGGCGGCGGGACCCGCTTCTTACGGCATGACCGATACAATGGGCAGGATGCACTCCGACGCCCAGTTTGCAGGCTCCTCCTCGGTGCCCGCTCACGTCGAGATGATGGGTCTCATCGGCATGGGCAACAACCCCATGGTCGGCGCAACCGTCGCAGTCGCCGTCGCCGTCGCGGAAGCGATGAAATAAACGAAAGTGCTTTTGCAAAGGGAGCCTGCATGATGCGGGCTCCCTTAATATATTATTTATACCTCTTGACACGCTATACTATGTGTTATATAGTATAAGGCGAAGGGAGGTATTGCCATGGACGTTCAGCTCAAAAGGGGCATGATAGAGGTCTGCGTGCTTGCCGCAATGCTGCGGGGGCCGACCTACGGCTACAAGCTCATACGCGACGTTTCGCCGTATATGGAGATATCCGAGTCCACGCTCTACCCAATACTCAAAAGGCTCGAGGCTGCACAATGCCTTACCGTGACGAGCGCGGAGCACAACGGCAGGCTGCGTAAGTATTACTCCATAACGCCGGAGGGGCGGAGGAGGATACAAGAGTTTTTGCATGACTGGCAGGATATTATGAAGATATATTCTTTCATTGCTAAGGAGGCGGCTTATGACTAAAAAGAATTTCCTTAAAAAGCTTAACGGCGAGCTTAAAGCTCTGCCCGCTGCGGAGCGGAAGAAGGCGCTGGACTATTATTCCGAGCTGATCGACGACAGGGTGGAGGAGGGCTTCACCGAAGAATCCGCAGTGATGCAGCTCGGCGAGGCAAAGCCCGTCGCGCAGGGCATTTTGCAGGACGCAAAAGAGCGCGGAGTGAAGCTGAAAAGGGGAGGCAAGTGGCCCGTCTTAGCCGCGGTCGGCATACTGCTCGCGGGCTTTATCTGCGGGATAATACTGTACTTCATCACCTCGCTTTTGAATTTCAACGCCGACAGCGTTGCAAACTTCCTTCAACGATTGTTCCATTGAGAACGGGCTTACCGTTAAGAGCGGCACGGGCGATATCGGTCTTAACGGCATTACTGCGGATACCGTTACGGTCAAAGCCGCCACAGGCGATATCGGCGTCGCCTTTGAAAACGGCGGCAACTGACAGCCATAAGCGGAAAGGAATATGATTATGAGAATACTTGTTATAGACGCACAGGGGGGCGGGGCAGGCAAACAGCTTATCGCCGCCATCAAAAACGAGCTGCCGGAGGCTAAGGTAACTGCCGTCGGCACCAACAGCGCCGCTGCTTCCGCTATGCTCAAAGCCGGAGCCGACGAGGCTGCTACGGGAGAAAACCCCGTTATCGTTTGCAGCAAAACCGCGGACGTTATAGTCGGTCCGATCGGCATTGTGATCGCGGATTCAATGCTGGGCGAGGTCACCCCGCGCATGGCGCAGGCGGTAGCTCAAAGCAGCGCAGTCAGGATACTGATACCGTTCAATAGCTGCAATAATCTTATCGCGGGCGTGACCGATCCCAATACCAAGACGCTCATCGCCGACGCTGTTCGGAAAATAAGGACGCTTGCCGATCACTCCGCGGATATTGACAAATGACCGCACCTGCTGTATCATAATGATACGGCAGGGCATGAAGCCCGCCATCCGCACTGCAGTGCGGCGGCAAGACCCGATATTATAATGTGTTCCATGAAGGCGCACGGCTTCCCGGCAGGGGAGTTCCGTTCGCCTTTTTTAGACGGCGGTACCGATAAAAGCAAAGGAAGTAACTATTGATGAACAAAGGACTTAAAAAACTCATTTTTGCCGCCATGTTTTTGGCGCTCGCCTACGTGCTCCCCTTCTTGACGGGGCAGATACCCGAGATAGGCAATATGCTTTGCCCCATGCACCTGCCGGTGCTGCTCTGCGGCTTTATCTGCGGTCCCGTCTACGGGCTCGCGGTGGGCGTCATCGCGCCGCTTCTGCGCTCTCTTACGCTCAGCATGCCGCCGCTCTTCCCGACTGCCGTCGCCATGTGCTTCGAGCTTGGCGCATACGGTCTCTTTGCCGGCATTTTTTACAGGGTATTCCCCAAGAAAACCGGCTATATTTACGTCACTCTGATTATCGCGATGATACTCGGACGCCTTGTTTGGGGCGCCTTCATGTATGCGCTCATGTTCGCGGGCAAAGCCGAGTTCGGTCTTGCCGCCTTCTGGACGAGGGGCGTAGTCAACGCTCTGCCGGGCATAGCTTTGCAGATAGTCGTTATCCCGCCCATCGTAATGGCATTCAAAAAGGCAAAGCTCATAGATTGACGCGGGCTTTCGCCTAATATCAAAAACGTTCGCTTGCGGCAGTGAGGGCAGGAAGCCCGGACTGCCGCATTTCTTTTTCAATATATTTGGCAAAATTGACCGATTAAGATTGACATTTTTTATCCGTCTGGTAAAATGTTTATATTGGTATCAGTGTGCAATTTATCACATTGCCGAATTTACAGGAGGTCAGAATGAACAAAGTTACCACAGTGGAGGAGGCTTTCTCCCACATTAAGGATGGCGACACCATAATGGTCGGCGGTTTTCTTATGTGCGGCAGCCCCGAGTATCTTATCCACACCTTCCTCGATCACCCCTCTAAGGGGCTTACCATCGTCAACAACGATATGGGCGAGTACGGCTCCAGCCTGACCCCGCTTTTAGCTTCCGGTCGCGTTACGGATCTCATATGCACTTGGATAGTCCGTAACCCCGCCGCGCAGGAGATGTACAAGGCCAACCCCAAGTGCCTGCACATCAATCCGCAGGGTACCTTGACCGAGCGCATCCGTGCGGGCGGCTTCGGCATCGCGGCATTCTATACCCCCACGGGCGTCGGCACCATCATTGAAGAGGGCAAGGACACCCGCTGGTTCAACGGCCGCAAGTATATTATGGAGACCGCGCTCCGCGCAAACGTCGCCTTCATCCACGCCGAGGTGGCGGACGAGATGGGCAATATATTCATGAAGGGCTCCTCCAAAAACTATAACGCGGCTATGGCTACCGCAGCCGATTACGTTATAGTCGAGGCGAATGAAATCGTGCCCGTCGGCGGCATAGATCCCGAGCTCGTGACCGTTTCCGGCATCTATGTCAACGCCGTAGTGCCCGTTCCCAAGAAGGACTGACGGAGGTAATTACAATGGATAACAAGAACATTATTGCAAGGCGTGTCGCGCAGATGCTCCATGACGGTGAGGTCGTAAACCTCGGCGTCGGCATTCCCCAGCTCGTTGCCAACTGGCTGCCCGAGGGCGTTGAGCTTATAGTCCATGCGGAGAACGGCATCATCGGCGCAGGCGGCTATTCCGAAGAAGGCAAGGGCGATCCCAACGTCGTCGATGCAGGCGGCATGATGGTAGACGTTAAGCCCGGCGCACAGTTCATTATCTCTACCGATTCCTTCGGCGCAATAAGGGGCGGTCATATCGACATGACTATCCTCGGCGCTTATCAGGTAGACTCCAAGGGCAACCTTGCCAACTGGTGCCTCCCCAATAAGATGGGCGGCATCGGCGGCGCTATGGACCTCGTCTCCGGCGCAAAGCAGGTCGTAGTCGCTATGGAGCATACACAGAAGGGCAACCCCAAGATCGTTGAGAACTGCACCTTTGCGTTGACCGGCGCCGGCGTTGTTGACTATATCGTCACCGAAATGGGCTTTATGCACGTTACCGATAAGGGCATCGTGCTTGAAGAGATCAACCCCAACTACACAGTTGAGCAGGTATTGGCGGCGACCGACGCAAAACTGATCGTCCCCGTCGATCTCAAAGCGATGGACGTTATTGACTGAGTTAATACGGGCAGGCTTGTTCCTGCCCTTTTTTAAAACTTAAACAGGAGGTATATTGTATATGTCTAAGGAAGTTGTAATCGCAAGCGCCGTCCGTACCGCTGTCGGTACCTTCGGAGGTTCCCTCAAGGATACTCCCGCCGTTGAGCTCGGCGCCATCGTCATAAAAGAAGCCGTCAACCGCGCGGGAATAAAGCCCTCGGACGTTGACGAGGTCATAATGGGCTGCGTATTGCAGGGCGGTCTCGGCCAGCGCGTCGCCCGCCAGGCGTCCGTTAAGGCGGGCATCCCCGTGGAGGTCCCCGCCGAGACGATAAACAACGTCTGCGGCTCCGGTCTTAAAGCGGTCAACCTCGCCGCCGCAATGATAATGGCGGGTGAGGCTGACTGCATGGTCGTCGGCGGTATGGAGAATATGTCCGCCACAGCTTACGCCATTCCCCAGGCAAGGTACGGCTACCGCATGAGCATGCCCACAGCCAACATAGTCGATATGATGGTAAAGGACGGTCTTTGGGAGGCATTCAACGATTATCACATGGGCATCACCGCCGAGAACGTCGCCGAGCAGTGGGGCATCACCCGCGAGATGCAGGATGAGTTCGCTCTCCGTTCTCAGTTAAACACCGCCAAAGCGCAGGAAGAGGGCAAGTTTGACGAGGAGATAGTCCCCGTTCCCGTCAAGGTCAAGAAGGAGATAGTAGAGTTCAAGAAGGATGAGCACAACCGTCCCGGAACTACAATGGAAGCTCTCGCTAAGCTGCGTCCCGCCTTCAAGAAGGACGGCACCGTCACCGCGGGCAACGCCTCGGGCATCAACGACGGCGCTGCCGCAGTCGTCATAATGAGCGCTGAGAAGGCTAAGGAGCTCGGCGTTAAACCCATGGCAAGGTTCGTCGTCGGCGCTTCCGCCGGCGTTGAGCCCAGCATAATGGGCGTCGGTCCCGTTGCCGCAACGAGGAAGGCACTTGCAAAGGCCAATATGACAATAGATCAGCTTGACCGCATCGAGGCCAACGAGGCGTTCGCCGCTCAGTCCCTCGCCGTCGGCAAGGATCTCGGCTGGGATATCAATAAGGTCAACGTCAATGGCGGCGCGATCTCCATCGGCCACCCCATCGGCGCTTCCGGCTGCCGCATACTCGTCACCCTGCTGTATGAGCTCAAGCACTCCGGCTTGAAGACCGGTCTTGCCACCCTCTGCGTCGGCGGCGGCATGGGCGTCGCCACCATTGTTGAAGCTATGTAAGCTTCCGCTTTCGTAAAAGTCCTTAAAGGACTTTTGCGCGGCTTGCATTTTTGAACTGTTTGTTTTGAAGATAAGTGCCATTAAAAGGGAGCGTTCATTCGCTCCCTTTAATGTTCAAAGGCTCTTATAAAACCTGTCAAGCCGGCGCCGAATACGGGCACGGCAAAGCGGCTTTCCTGTGCTCAGGGCATTATAGCACTCCTTTGCGTCTGCGTAAAGCTTGCAAATTATTCTAATATCGGTATTTGCTAAAAGCTCGGTTTCGTTGTATAATAATGCTCGTTATTGTAACGCATGGAGGCATGATGTACGTACTTATTCCCGCCTATTGCCCCGACGAGGCGATTTTTTCCGTCGTTTCGGGCTTTATGGGCTATGATGATTATAATATAGTGGTAGTTGATGACGGCAGCGGCGAGGCGTATGCCGCTGTTTTCGGCGAGCTTCTTTCGGATAAGTACGGCGGCAGGGTCAAGGTGCTGCGGCACGAAAGCAACTGCGGCAAGGGCGCCGCTCTTAAAACGGGGCTTGCATATATCAAAACCGTCGCCGCAGAGAACGAGGGCGTCGTCACCGTCGACGCCGACGGGCAGCACCTCGTATCGGATGCTTTAAAGGTCGCGGCGGCATGGCGGGCGGAGCCCAAGGCTTTCGTCACAGGCAGCCGCAAATTGAACGGCAAGGTGCCGCTGCGCAGCAAAATGGGCAATTCCATAACGAGGAGTATTTTTGCCATAACCACGGGCGTAAGAGTTTATGATACTCAGACGGGACTTCGCGCCTTTTCGGTGCAGGGCATAGACGATATGCTCACCATTGGCGGTGACAGATACGATTACGAGATCAATCAGCTCCTCTTTACCACCAAGCACCATATACCTATAGTTGAGGTGCCGATAGAGACCGTCTACCTTTCCGGCAACAAGAGCAGCCATTTCAGGGGCTTTAAGGATTCGTGGCTCATCTATAAGATGATAATAGTATTCATGCTCTCGTCCTTTTCGAGCTTCGTTGTGGACTACGCTCTGCTGCTTATTTTGGCGGCGGTGTTCCGCCGGCTGCCCTCCGCAGTGGAGACCGTGCCCGGGGAGTACAGGCTGCCGCTCTTAGGCATGAACGTCGATACCCATCTGCTTGCCCTTATCATTGCAAGGGCGGTAAGCTCCTTTGTTAATTATCTGCTCAACCGCAAGGTCGTGTTCAAGACAAAAAGCTGGTCGAGCATATTCCGCTATTATCTTGTAATTATCGCGCTGCTTGCAGCCAATTATCTGCTGCTGTCACTGGTTTCCACCGCAAACGGACTTCCTCTTTGGATAGCCCAGCTCGTCGTGCAGGCGTCGCTGTATCCGTTAAGCTTTATTCTCCAAAGAAAGTTCGTTTTCCCCACAAAGCAGAAGGAAAACCTGAAAGACAACGGCAACTGAACTTTTATAGTAAGGAGTTTTTAAAATGCAGCTCGAACCCGTATTCTTTTTCAACAGCGCGGGTCTGGGAGTAGGTCTTGCTATGGACGCATTCTCCGTATCGCTTGCAAACGGTCTCGGCGAGCCGAAAATGCGCGCACGCAAAATGCTCCTGATCGCGGGCACGTTTGCGTTCTTTCAAGCGCTCATGCCAATGCTCGGCTGGGTCTGCGTACATACCGTTGTCAGCCTCTTCGGCGCAGTGCAGAGGTTTATTCCGTGGATCGCGCTGCTGCTGCTCGGCTTTATAGGCGGCAAAATGCTCATCTCCGGCATTAAAAACAAGGAGGGCGACGAGCAGCCCGCCGTCACCTTCGGCGCTTTGATAGTGCAGGGGATCGCCACCTCGATAGACGCCCTTTCCGTCGGCTTCACCATCGCCGATTACGATTGGCTGAAAGCGCTCATCTGCGCCCTGATAGTCGCCGCCGTCACGTTCGTTATCTGCATGGCGGGGCTCGCCATAGGCAAGAGGTTCGGTACCCGTCTCGCAAATAAAGCGGCTATCCTCGGCGGCGTGATATGGAGACTAA
>CALEPU010000247.1 GCA_937913075.1 uncultured Clostridia bacterium | reverse complement strand
GGACTATCGCGCCGCCGCCCTCGACCAACGCCGCCTGTATCGCGTTGAGGTATACCTCGGTCTTGCCGCTGCCCGTGACCCCGTGCAGCAGGAAGACCTGTCCCGCTTCGCCGCCGTTTATCGCTTCGACCGCGGCTTGCTGACAAGGCGTGAGCTCCGGCGGGCGATCCCTTTCGATCCTTTCCTTAAAGGGATCGCGGAAGGTGACAAATCCCCGCTCTTTTATATAGCCCTTTTTGAGGAGCACTGCCGCGGCGGCGGATGCGCCGGGTATGAACGAGTTGAGGTCGGCAGTCGATATCGGAAGCTTTGCCGCTGCAAGCAGCTCTAAGACCTCAAGCTGCTTGGGCGACCTCGGGCTGCCGTCCTTTTTCAAAAGGCTCGCCCTCGCTGCATTTATATCAAGGTCGTCCGCCACGGTAAAGGTGCGAACGGTCTTCTCTCTTACTCTGGCGCCGCGCAGCTGTGCCGGCAGCATCAGCCGCAGCGCATCGCAGAGAGTGCAATGGTAAGCGGAGGCTATCCACTTGGCAAGCTCTATCTGCTCCGCCGTCAGCGCCGGGTATGCTTCAAGCGTGCGCAATACGGGCTTTACCTCAAATTCGGTTTCACACTCCTCTATTTTTTGTAAAACAAAGCCCTCGGTAGGGCGATTGCCTCTGCCGAAGGGCACAAGGACCCGATGACCTATCTCAATATCGAGCCCCTCCGGAATGGAATAGGTAAACAGCCTGTCAACGTTTGAGTTGGCAATATCAACTATCAGCTTTGCAAACAAGGCTGCCCCTCCCTGCCGTTAATATTCGGATGTTCTGTTGTACTCCTCCGGATAATTGATGTTGAGCTTGCCCTCGTTCAATTCATCCACTGCTATGGAAACGGGCTTCTCATTGCCTATGTCCTCCTTGGACTGCATTATCTGCCTTGCGCGCCTTGCGACGGAAGTGACGAGCATATAACGGCAGCCCGCCTTGACCTCCATCTCGTTTACCGGGGGTTGATTCATCATAACGGCTATCCTCCTGCCAAATCTTTAAAATATCAGAAATCCTCGTTAATGAGGGTATTGACGAGCTCAGAGCAGTAAACGGGGCGCAGCCTTGCGCTCTCTATCACCTGCTCGCACTGTGCAACGGCGACGTCAAGGTCGTCGTTGACGACTATATGATCGTAGCGAGGCATGAAGGAAAGCTCCTTCTTTGCCTTCTCAGCAGCCTCTTTCAGTCTCTGCATCGCCATCTTGTCACCGGATAAGTCTACGCCTTCCTTCTTCTTGAACTCATCAAGCATCCAACGGATAATCTTGTTATCAAAATCATCTCCGCCAAGATGTGTATCACCATTGGTAGCCAGAACCTCGATGACACCATCTCCGATCTCAATGATGGACACATCAAAAGTACCACCACCCAGGTCATAAACCATGATCTTCTGTTCTTTTTCGTTGTCAAGCCCGTATGCAAGAGCAGCCGCTGTCGGCTCGTTGATGATTCGTTTTACCTCAAGTCCGGCAATCTTTCCCGCATCCTTGGTTGCCTGACGCTGCGCGTCATTAAAATATGCGGGAACCGTGATCACTGCCTCAGAGACCTTCTCCCCGATATAGCTCTCTGCATCTGCCTTTAATTTCTGAAGAATCATGGAAGAAATCTGCTGCGGAGAGTAATTCTTTCCATCAATGTTGCGACCGTGATCAGTACCCATGTCTCTCTTAATAGAAGAAATGGTCTTTTCCGCATTGGTGACAGCCTGACGCTTTGCCGGTTCCCCCACCAGCCTTTCTCCCGTCTTGGTAAAAGCGACAACAGAGGGTGTGGTTCTTGCCCCCTCAGCGTTTGCAATTACGGTGGGCTTTCCACCTTCCATAACAGCTACACAACTATTTGTAGTACCTAAATCAATACCGATAATCTTACTCATAACAATATCCTCCTGTTTCTAATCTCTGTTCTTTGATATCAGGATCCGCAGGAACCTAACGGTTCATCTCCCGCAATCCCTTAACGGAAAAACCGGTTATTTGAAATCAGTTTTCCAAGTACTGCCCATCCTCTATGATACTCTTACACACGATTGTCCGTCGGATGAATCTCCTGCCCCTACATGGCTAGGAAACCACCGCCACCATACTGTGTCTTAAGACAGCGTCATGATAAGTGTATCCTT
>CALEPU010000246.1 GCA_937913075.1 uncultured Clostridia bacterium | reverse complement strand
CTCTTTCCCTACACGACGCTCTTCCGATCTCGTCAATACTTTAAACAATTATTCCGGAAGGGACGGTATCATTATGGACGAACTCAAAAAGACCCCGCTGTATGAGGCGCATATTGCCCTCGGCGGCAAGATGGTCGATTTCGGCGGATGGAATTTGCCTGTACAGTACACCTCCATCATTGAGGAGCACAAGGCAGTACGCACCGCCTGCGGCATCTTCGACGTATCCCACATGGGCGAGGTATTCGTTGTGGGCAAGGATGCTTTCGATTACATCCAGAAGCTTGTCACCAACGACATCACCACTATGACCCCGGGCAGGTGCCGTTACGCCGTTATGTGCTACGAGGACGGCGGCGCCGTGGACGACGTGCTTATCTACAAGTTCACCGATGAGAACTATATGCTGGTAGTAAATGCTGCCAACACCGCCAAGGATATCGAGTGGATGAAGAAAAACGCCTTTGGCGACGTTCAGATCGTCAATCAGAGCCCCCTTTGGGCGCAGATCGCTCTCCAAGGACCCAAGCACGGCGAGGTGCTTGCTGCGGCAGGCTTCGAGGGCGTTATCCCCGAGAAGAACTATACCTTCACAGATCATAACCTTGTAGCCGGTATCGCGTGCCTCGTATCCCGCACCGGCTACACCGGCGAAGACGGCGTCGAGCTTTACTGCGCCGCAGAGGACGGATTGAAGCTGCATGCCGCTCTTATGGCTGCCGGCAAGGATATAGGCCTTTTGCCCTGCGGTCTCGGCGCGAGGGATACCCTCAGGTTCGAGGCGGCAATGCCCCTCTACGGTCATGAGATGAGCGACAAGATCAACCCCGTCGAGTGCGGCGTCGATTTTGCGATCAAGTTCAAAAAGGACTTCATCGGCTCCGAGGCTCTTAAAGCACCCAAGACCCGCCAGCGTATCGGTCTCAAAGTGTTGAAGGGCATCGCCCGTGAGCATATGCCCGTGCTGATGAACGGCGAGGTCGTCGGCTTCACCACCAGCGGCAGCCCCGCTCCCTTCGTCGGAGGCAACTACGCCATGGCGATAGTGCCCGTTGACGCGCCCGCTGACGCCAAGTGGGAGATCGACCGCGGCGGCAGGCTCCTCGAGTGCGAAAGGGTAGAGCTGCCCTTCTACAAGAGGGCGTAAGCTTGTTTCCGCATTACGAATTGCGAATTCGTTTCAATTCAATAAAGAGAAAATAATAACTAATGGAGGTAACTAATATGACACCCACCGATCGCAAGTACACCCGTGACCATGAATGGGTAATGGTAGAGGGCAACATCGCCGTTATGGGCATCACCGCTCACGCTGCCGAGGCTCTCGGCGATATAGTCTACGTCGAGCTTCCCGCCGTCGGCGACGAGGTCACAGCGGGCGAGAGCTACTGCGTAGTTGAGAGCGTTAAGGCAAGCTCTTCCGTCTTCTCTTCCGTCACCGGCACCGTGACCGACGCGACCGGACAGACCGCCACGAAGAGCTTCAACATC
>CALEPU010000245.1 GCA_937913075.1 uncultured Clostridia bacterium | reverse complement strand
CTTAAAAAGCCCCGCCTCGCCGCTCTTTCCCCGCGCCGCCTCGCCGCTTTTGTTTATCAGGTAGTTGCCCACCGTCCAGAAAAAGGTCGTGTTGACCATGTAAAAAATCATAACGAAGGGCACTGCGCCGTCACCGAAAAGCCCGCGGTTCATAGGCAGCCCCACGAATATCGAGTTGGAGAAGGCACACATCACGACGAAACCGCCGCGGCGAACGGGCGAGGGCTTCATTAAAGCCGCGAGCAAAAGCCCCAGCGCAAGCGTAGTCGCCATGCTGAGCACGGGTATGGCAAACAAAAGCAGAGGGTTTTCAAGCGACGAAAAATCGAGCTCGCCGAATATGTTGGCGAAAACCAGCGCGGGCATACCCGCGTTGATAATAAGCTTCGTCATGAGCCCCTTGTTCTCGCGCCGTATATAGCCCTTTTTGCCGAAAAGCCAGCCGATCGCGACAATGCACATCACTATTGCGACAGCGGCAAGCGAATGAAGCAGCGCATCAAACATCTTCTTACGCCTATCTCCCCATTATTTCATCCTATTGATTATAACATAAGCAAGGGCAAATGGCAATCACGGCGGGCAAACGCGATTTCCTAAATAATTTCCCGGGAAATAACGCCCCCTTCCTCAAACGCCGATAAACGACCTCATTGACCGGAAGCGCCTCGCGGGGTATAATCAGGCTATGAACAACGAAGGCATAAGAAAACTCGCTCTTTCGCACGGCTTTGCCGAGGCGTATTTTGTCGAGCCGCCCCGCTATAAGGACGAGGAGCTTATAAAAAGCGCGGAGGACAGGAGCATAATATGGGACGCCTCGGCGCTCCCCTATGACGCGGCGGCGATACTCGTATGGGCTTACGCGCCCTACGCGGCTTCGGAGCGCATACCGTCTTATTATATCAACAGCAACGCAGCCTACCATTCGGCTGCGGCAATGGCAAGGGAGCTTGAAGCCATGGGCGTTTCGGCAAAACGCGCCGAGCTGCCCGTCAAGTCCCTGCTCTTTGACAGCGGCGTCGCAATACCCTTAAAAAGCTCCCTCGCGGCGATACCGCCCTACGGCACCAGAATGGCGATACAGTGCATGCTGCTTGCCTCAGACGGCGGGAACGCCTTTAAAGCCGAGAGCTATATTAGGCCCCAAGGCCGCCTCTGCAATACCTGCCGAAGCTGCGAAAAGGCCTGTCCCGCGGGAGCCATCTCGGAGGACGGGCTCAACGTCAAAAAATGCATGCGCTACTATATGGACGGCGCGGATTATCCCGATTGGGTCTATAAAATACAAACCACGCACGTCGGCTGTGAGGTTTGCCAGCAGGTCTGCCCCTATAACGCCAAGCTTTGCATTGCGGAGCCTCCGCCCGAGGCGAGGGAGGCTTACGACCTTGAAAGGCTTGCCTCCGGCGACACCAAAGCCGCCCGCCTGCTCGTCGGCAAAAACATGACGGGCAACGGCAAGCTTCAAAAGGAGGCTGTCAATTTTTTAAACAGAGATAAGGAAAAATGAGCGAAATATTTTATGAAGCCGCGTCAATGACAGACGTCAGGCAATACTAAGGCTATTGCGGACCCGAGATATTGGGGCTTTACAATTCCGTCGGTTGGACGGCATACACGGAGCAGCCGGAGCTTTCGCGGGTTTATGCGCGGGTGATAAAGGCTCGTTTGCTCCCCTTCCCCCACCGAGGGGCTGCCGAACATCTGCCGCTTCCCGACTCAAAAAACCTGACAAAAGAACCGTCCCCTTGTCAGGTTTTGGTTTTATCGCCCGAATATCGCAGGCAGCAGCCTGACGAACTCCTCCCGAAGCTTGCAGGCGACGGCGCGCATATCGGGGTGTGCGGCGGGCGCGGTGCGCAGGGCGAAGAAATGCCGCCATTCCCTAAGGTTCATGGTGCAGACGAACTCGGTCTTCAAGGAGTTTGGCAAAACGCTCCTTGCGTTCTCGGGAGCGACGCCGATTTTAAGCATATCGAGATAGCTGCGCTCGGCGTCCTTCATGGCGGCGGCCCATATCGAGTAAGCCTCGGTGCCTATATCTATTGCGGCGGGCTTTATGAAGGTCAGCTCGCTGCCGAACTTATCCTTGGCGTAATTGCAGTACCTTGTGCTCTCCTGCGAGTAGCTCGCTATCCTGTGGCGCACCCACTCGTGGCTTACGCCTCTGTCGCAAATTATCCTGACGCTTATCGAAAAATGCTCCAGGGGGCTCTCGTGCCGGCGGTCAAGCATGTGCTTAATAAGCCGCTCGGCGGAGCCCTCGCCTATATTGCCCTCGGATTTGTAGCACACCCTGCCGCAAAGCTCTATATGCCTCATCACGGTTTCGGTATCGACGGGCGTCAATATCTCAAAGCTCGGCTCGATCACCCTCATAAAGCGAACCTCTCAATGCCGTTTTCGGTGCGGACGACCATTGTGGTGATGCCCGCGTTTTTAATCAGGCGGCTGCATATCATGCAGGGCGCGGGACGGGCAAGAGCGCCGTTTGCGTCGAAGCCCGCAAGGTAGAGCGTGGCGCCGAGCATATCGCGCCTTGCGGCGGAAATTATGGCGTTCTGCTCCGCATGGACTGCGACGCACTTCTCATACTGCTCGCCGTGGGGGATGTTGTTCTTCTCGCGCCAGCACTCGCCGACGTCGCAGCAGTTGGGCTCGCCGCGCGCCGCGCCGTTGTAGCCCGTGGAGATTATCTCGTCGTTCTTGATTATAACGGCGCCGTACTGCCTGCGCAGGCAGGTGGAGCGCTTTGCAACAGCCGCCGCGATTTCAAGATAGTATTCGTCCTTGCTTATCCTTGCCATAGTCCCTCCGATATCATTCTTCTTTATTCTTCACGGTATAAACGCCGTTTTTCCTGAGCTTATTTGCAAACACGAGCTTGGTAGCTCCGCCGCTCTTTTGCTGAGCCTCGCGCCAGCCGTCGGCAGCCAATGCCGAGACTGCGGGGAGCTTTGTCATATCGAGCTCGGTCTTCTTCGAAACGGCGGAGGCGATAACGCTCCTCAAAACGAAATAGACTGTGAACGCCGCCGCGACAAACCCCGCGAATAAGGCAAACGGCAGCCAGCGCGCCGCAGCCTGCGCCTGAGCGAAAAGCGGCGTTTCTGTGGATAGATAAAGCCCCAGACCCGCGATAATGAGCGCACAGATCACCGGCACGAATTCAAAAACGCGGCAGCGGCGGCGGCAGCTTTTGCAGCAGCACACCTGCAAGGGCAGCAGCATGGCTTGGGACTTTTTCGAAAGGCTCCTGCCGCCTGTCTTAAACGCCCAGTCGCCCGCGGGATCATCCTTCGCCATATCAAAGAGCGCGTAGCATTCCGCCTTGCCGCGCTCCCCGCCCTCGCGGGGCTTGCACAAAAGGCACTCGTCCGCGGTGTAAAGCGGCTCGACCTCCTCCAAGGGCGCCTCCTCTTTTAAATGAGCGAGCGCCGAAAGAAGCTGCTGCTGCTCGTCCTTCTTCATTCGGGCAACATAGCAGTCAAGGCAGCCGTCGCTGTTCAAAAAAGCACATTCCTCCGTGCCGTAAAGGGCGCAGTCGGTGTTTTTTTCGTCGTACATAGAAGTATTTCTCCCGTTGAATTATTAGATGGATCGCAAAGGCGTTATCTGTTCTCGCTTTCCCGCTTTATGACTTCAAGCGGCTCCTTCAATCCCATAAGATTATTGAAAACATATTCGAAGCCTTGATATTTGAATTTGAGCTTTTTTATTATCAAGCCTTTGATGCTGAGCTCCTGCACCTCGTGCAGCTCTATCTTGCGGATAAGCTTGCCCGGGTTGCTGTGCATATCAACATCATAAACAGAGAGCGTGCCGCCCTTCAATGCAAGCAGCACCAAGCCGTAACTGCCGTTTGGAAGGAGCTCGGCATTGGCGCAGAAAGCGGCGCCCCTTTCGTCACAAAGCCCCTCGTTGATGTACCGCTGCTGCAATTTATTCATAATTCTACCTCCTAAAAACAGAACCGGGGAATGCTCCCCGGCTCTTATTTTATACCAAAATATTATATTAGTCAACAGCGGAGGGCTTACTCCTCCTTGGCGGCTACGTCCACGTTGCGGTAGCGTTTGAGGCCGACGCCTGCGGGGATGAGCTTGCCCAGAATGACGTTCTCCTTCAAGCCGACGAGCGGATCGACCTTGCCCTTTATCGCCGCCTCGGTGAGCACCCTCGTGGTCTCCTGGAAGGAGGCTGCGGAGAGGAACGAGTCGGTAGCCAAAGCGCTCTTTGTAATGCCGAGCAGCTTGCGCTTTGCCACGGCGGGGGTACCGCCGAGCTCCATGATGCGCTCGTTCTCGCTCTCGAAGCGGAAGATATCCACAAGCTCGCCGGGGAGCATATCGGTATCGCCCGATTCCTCGACCTGAACCTTGCGGAGCATCTGACGGATTATGACCTCGATATGCTTATCGCTTATCTCAACGCCCTGCAAACGGTAGACGGACTGAACCTCTTTGAGCATATACGCCTGCACGCCCTTGACGCCCTTGATCTTTAATATGTCATGCGGGTTGACGGAGCCCTCGGTGAGCTCGTCGCCTGCCTCGACGGTATCGCCGTCCTTGACCTTGATCTTGGAGCCGAAGGGGATGAGATACTTCTCGACCTCGCCCTCGTCGTTGGAAATTATCGCCTCGGTCTTCTTGCCGTCGTTCTTCAATTGGACGGTGCCGTATATCTCGGTGATGACAGCAAGACCCTTGGGCTTTCTGGCCTCGAAAATCTCCTCTACGCGGGGAAGACCCTGAGTGATATCCTCGGCGGTTGCAACGCCGCCGGTATGGAACGTACGCATGGTGAGCTCAGTACCGGGCTCGCCTATCGCCTGTGCCGCGATTATGCCGACCGCCTCGCCGATATCGACGCGCTTGCCGGTGGAGAGGTTTGCGCCGTAGCACTTGGTGCAGACGCCGTGCTCGCAGCGGCAGGCGAATACGGTACGGATCTCGACCTCCTTGATGCCTGCGGCGACTATGGCGTCGCGCACCTCGTAGGTGATCATCTCATTGCCGCCGACAATAAGCTCGCCGGTCTCGGGATGGTAAATGGGCTTGACCGTGTAGCGGCCCAGTATCCTGTCGCCAAGGGGCTCAATGGGCTTCTCGCCCTCGCCGATCTGGGTGACGACCATACCGCGCACGGGCTCGCCGCGCTCGGCGAAGCAGTCCTCCTCGCGGACGATCATATTATGGGATACGTCTACAAGACGGCGGGTGAGGTAACCGGAGTCCGCAGTACGAAGAGCGGTATCGGCAAGACCCTTACGCGCGCCGTGCGAGGAGATGAAGAACTCCAGAACGGAAAGACCCTCGCGGAAGTTTGCCCTGATAGGCACCTCGATGGTCTGACCGGAGGGATCCGCCATCAGACCGCGCATGCCGGCAAGCTGCCTTATCTGCGCGGTCGAACCGCGCGCGCCGGAGTTTGCCATCATGTAGATGGGGTTGATGGGGGAAAGCTTGTTCATAAGAGCGTCGGTGACCTCGCCGGTGGTATTCTCCCAAACGGAGATGACCTTCTTGCGCCTGTCATCCTTGGAAAGAAGACCCATGAGGTAGAGCTGATCGATCTTGGCGCACTCCTCATCGGCTGCGGCGAGCAGCGCCTTCTTCTCCTCGGGGACGGTGATGTCCTGGAAGCCGACGGTTATGCCGCCGCGGGTGGAGTAGGAGTAGCCGAGCTTCTTGACTCTGTCGAGCACCTGGCTCGTAACGGTCGGGCCGTGCTTGCGGTAGCAGTAATCGACTATCCTGCCGAGATCCTTCTTAACGACGAGCTTGTCGACCTCGAGCCTGAACATATCGTCAACGGTATTGCGATCCTTGACGAAGCCGAGATCCTGAGGCAGAGCGTTGTTGAATATGACGCGGCCGATGGAGGTATCGACTATACGGCGGTACTTCTCGCCCTCAAACTCGCGCTCGAGCCTTATCTTGCAAAGCGCGTGCAGCGAGAGGGAGCCCGTCTGATAGGCCATCAGCGCCTCGTCCTCGGAGCAGAACACCCTGCCCTCGCCCAGATGTATATGGCGCAGAGTGGCGTTGCAGAGGAAGGTCTTTATATCCTCGCCCTTGTAGTCGTAGCAGGTAGTGTCGGCGATGAGGTTTGCGACCAGCCCGTCGACCTCCTTTTCGTAATCGGCGGAGGCAAAGAGCCTCGTTGCGGGGCCGGGCACGCGGATGCCGTTCTCATAGGTGTCGTCGCCCAAGAGCTGATATACGGCGCGGTTGACGTTGACCTCGCCCGCGTCGGTGTGCTTAATGAGCATATCGGCAACGGACTTGCGCATCCACTCGTTGAGCTCGTCGCTCCGGAGCGTAAGGTAATAACAGCCCATGACCATATCCTGAGTGGGGCATACTACGGGCTTGCCGTCCTGCGGCTTTAATATGTTGTTTGCGGCGAGCATAAGGAACCTTGCCTCAGCCTGCGCCTCAACGGAAAGCGGTACGTGAACAGCCATCTGGTCGCCGTCGAAGTCCGCGTTGTAAGCGGTACAGGCGAGGGGATGGAGCTTTAACGCACGACCCTCGACGAGAACGGGCTCAAAAGCCTGTATGCCGAGGCGGTGCAGTGTGGGTGCGCGGTTCAAAAGCACGGGATGATCCTTGATGACGCCCTCCAATACGTCCCAAACCTCGGGACGTACCCTTTCGACCATGCGCTTTGCCGATTTGATGTTGTGAGCAAGCCCCAGCTCCGTAAGCTTTTTCATCACGAAGGGCTTGAAGAGCTCCAGCGCCATCTCCTTGGGCAGACCGCACTGGTACATTTTAAGGTCGGGACCGACGACTATAACGGAACGTCCGGAGTAGTCGACGCGCTTGCCCAAAAGGTTCTGACGGAACCTGCCCTGCTTGCCGCGCAGCATATCCGAAAGGCTCTTTAAGGGGCGGTTGCCGGGGCCGGTGACGGCTCTGCCGCGCCTGCCGTTGTCGATTAAAGCGTCTACAGCCTCCTGGAGCATTCTCTTCTCGTTACGAACGATGATGTCGGGTGCTCCCAAAGTAAGGAGACGTGAAAGACGGTTGTTTCTGTTGATGATCCTTCTGTAAAGATCGTTCAGGTCAGAGGTTGCGAATCTGCCGCCGTCCAGCTGAACCATAGGACGCAGATCCGGCGGGATTACAGGAATGACCTTCAGGATCATCCACTCAGGCTTGTTTCCGCTCTTTCTGAACGCTTCAACAACTTCAAGTCTCTTGATGATCTTTGCCTTCTTCTGACCTGTGCTCTCGTTCATGGCAGCTCTGAGCTCCTCTGCCAGAGTATCCAGATCGATAGCTGAAAGCAGCTCATCAATGGCCTCAGCACCCATACCAACTCTTAAGGTATCGATAACTGCTGCGTTTCTTTCACAGGCATCATTGTATTCCTTTTCGGTGATAACCTGCTTGTACTCCAGATCGGTCTCGCCCGGATCCAGAACTATATAATTTGCGAAATAAAGAACCTTCTCCAGTGTCTTCGGTGAAAGATCCAGCATAAGTCCCATTCTGGAAGGGATACCCTTGAAATACCAGATGTGGGATACAGGAGCTGCCAGCTCGATGCTGCCCATTCTTTCACGTCTTACAGATGCCTTGGTTACCTCAACGCCGCATCTGTCGCAGACATAACCTTTAAATCTGATCTTCTTATATTTTCCGCAGTGGCATTCCCAGTCCTTGCTGGGTCCGAAGATCCTCTCACAGAACAGACCGTCCTTTTCAGGCTTAAGAGTTCTGTAGTTGATGGTTTCGGGCTTTGTTACCTCACCGTGTGACCACTCCCTGATCTTCTCAGGACTTGCAAGTCCGATACGGATCTTATCGAATGTCATGGGTTCGTAACTTTCATTATTTGCTTTTGCCATAACTCATTCCCTCCTATTCTTCGTCTGTTCCGTCAAAACTGAAATCAAAATCGTCCGGCTCTTCGTCTTCTTCCCCGAACTCATCATCAGATGTTCCGTAGGAATCTGCTGCGAGCTCATCCTCCAGCTCTCTGATGGAGAAGCCTCTTGATTCGAAGCTTTCCTTCTCCTTGGAGAAGTTGGTATGCTCGAGCATTGCATTTATGTTTGTCTCGCCGTAGTCAACAGACTCAAGCAGCTTGACTTCATTATCGTCTTCATCAAGAACCCTGATATCCAGAGCAAGTGACTG
>CALEPU010000244.1 GCA_937913075.1 uncultured Clostridia bacterium | reverse complement strand
GATGCGGCCCCACTGGATGCCGGTGAGGGTGTTATAGAATTTCATGGTCAGCTCGCCGATGTTGCCGCCGCCGATGACCATATGCTTATCACGGTAGCAGAGCTCGCCGACGGGGGAGACGACAGCCGCGGTGCCGGTGCCGAACGCCTCCTGAAGCTCGCCGCTTTCGGCGTAAGCAATGAGCTCGTCGATGGCGATATGCCTCTCCTCGACCTCGACGCCCATTTCCTTCGCAAGGGCGAGTATGGAACGCCTGGTCACGCCGGGCAGAACGGTATCTTCAAGATCGGCGGTCAGGAGCTTGCCGTTGACGACGAACATCATGTTCATCGCGCCGACCTCCTGCACGTACTTCAAATGCTCGCCATCGAGCCAAAGCACCTGCGCAAAGCCCTCCTGCGCGGCAAGATCGCCCGCCAGAATGGAGCAGGCGTAGTTGCCGCCGGTCTTTGCAAAGCCGGTGCCGCCGCGGACGGCCCTGACGTACTTATCCTCGACCCTGATGCGGATGGGCTTCAAGCCCTCCTTGTAATAGGCGCCGGAGGGGGAGCAGATGATGAAGTAAACGTAGTGCTTCGCAGCGTGTACGCCGAGCGCCTCGTCATTGGCGAACATGGTGGGACGGAGGTAGAGGCTCGTGCCGTCGGAATGGGGGACCCACTCCTTTTCGACCTCGACCAGCCTGCGCATCGCCTCAACGTTGAAATCGACGTCGATGGTGGGCATGCACATACGCTTTGCGGAGTTATTAAGACGCTCGCTGTTTGCGTCGGGACGGAACATGAGTATCCTGCCGTCCTCCGCGCGGTAAGCCTTTAAGCCCTCGAAGATCTCCTGCGCGTAATGCAGCACGGAGCTGGAGGGATCGAGGCTCAGCCTGTGGTAGGGCTCGATGCGGGGGTTGTGCCACTCGCCGTCGTACCACTCCATCATAAACATGTGGTCGGTAAAGCGCTGACCGAAGCCGAGGCTGCCTTCCTCCGCAACGGTGGGCTTTGTCTTGAGCTCTTTTGAAAGAGTTACGGGAATATCGATCATAACAGTACCTCCTTGTTTTGTATGTTTTTTATAATTTGCGCCGAAACGCGGAAAACGAAGTAGTTGGCCACAGGTCTTGACCCTCCTTGTATGAGAAGGTATGCAGCGGATGAATACGACCCTTTCCTTCCCCTCTGCAGGGGAAGGTTGGCGGCTTGCGTTCAACAATTCCCTTCCTTCACCATGCAGGGGAAGGTTGGCAGCTTGCGTGCCCCGATTCCTTTCCTTCACCATGCAGGGGAAGGTTGGCGGCTTGCGTTCAACAATTCCTTTCCTTCCCCTATAGAGGGGAAGGTGGCAACGAGCCCTTCCGGGCGAGTTGACGGAAGAGGTGGTGGCAATTTCTGTACGCAGGATCCTTAGTAAAATCAAAAGTTTTTGCCATCTCTTCCCCATCATTGTTCCGAATCGGGATCGTGATAGTTCAGGTCGCGCAGCCACGTATGCTGCGGCTCCGTTATCACTCCGGTGATCCGGTAATAGATATCCATACAGACGCCGTCGAAGTTTTCATTCAGCTCGGCGTTGGAATACCGCAATACGGTAATTCTTCTGCTTTTCAAAAAAGCGTCACGCTCTTGATCCTTTTTTACGCCCTGCTCGCTGAAATGCTGCGAACCGTCGATCTCTATTGCAATCTTTTTCGAGGGACAGTAGAAATCGGCTATATAGTCTCCGATGACTTTCTGCCTTTTAAAGCCGACAGGCAGCTTGCGCAGCCAACCGTACCAGAGGCGGGACTCTTCT
>CALEPU010000243.1 GCA_937913075.1 uncultured Clostridia bacterium | reverse complement strand
TAACGGAAGGGCTGATTTGCACCTACCGTGTTTGCCAAGCTGCCCGTTGTGGCAATGATCTTGCCCCAGCTATCATAGGTATATTCTACCACCGTGTTTCCGCTGTTGTCAATCAGCTTTACGATGTCATTCTGCGCGTTTCGGACGTAGTAGTAGGTTGTGAAGCTCGAGCCGTTGTCAGTGGAATAGTCTACCGCGACGACGTTCCCACTTGCGTCATAGCTGAAACGAAGGACCTTTGCCGTATCGCCAGTGCCGATCTTCATGCCGATGAGCACGGAACCGTTGTAGCAATACTCGGTCACGGTACCGTTTACGGTCTTACGCAGGCGAAGCCCATCCTCATTGTATACGTAGGAAACGCTGTCGCTGCCCTGAGTGTAGCCTGTGAGCTGCTTGCCTTCCCAAGTGAGCGTCTTGCCGAGGTAGCTCGTGTGGTTGCCCATGGCGTCGCAGGTGGGCGCCACACCGTTGTAGGAGGTCAAGAGATCGCCCCACTGGGTATTGGTATAGCCATACGTCTTGGTGTTGAGTACGGAGCCGAGCGCGCCCGTGGTATAGGCGTATTTCTTCCTGCTCAGGATATTGCCCCAGTCGTCGTACTCATAGGTATAAGTGGCATTGTTGGTATCGCCGGAACCGTAATACAGGTTCTCCCTTACGAGCTGGTTGGCGGCGTCATACTGATATGTGAAGCTTGATGTGCCCTGTTTTGTTGTCAAGATGCGCAGAAATAAATGCAGTGACACCTAATATGTCAAGAGAACACCCATGGCACATCTGGATAATCATCCGGAGCGACATAAAAAACTATCCATTAAGGCGCGCTCTGAACATCATATAAGTCAGCACTGCGAAGAGCACGAGCATCAGCGCATATATCAGTATCTTTACGATAGGCTTTGTGTTCTTGAATGCAAGAAGTAGCACTGTCCCGACGATACCGACGGCAAGTTCTCCAATGAAGTAAGGGATCATGGCTTGCAGCATATAAAGATCAACTCCTTTTGTTTATTTGAACATATCGAAGAAGGATTTTTGCTCATCTGACATGTGTGTCAACAGATGCACCAGGGTCACGATCAAACCGACGGGAAATACTGCAAACGTGATCGGCTGGAGCTTTTTCATGAGCGCGGGGAAGAAGGAGGTCCGATACCTTACTACCTTCTTTCCGTCAGCCTGCTTTTCATAGAAGGTGATCCGCCATTCGGTTTTAACGCATGAATAATCACTGTCCCCCGCACTGAACGAAGAGTACGCATTCCTGGCTTTTGTGTTCGGCTCGGTATTTGGCTCGGTGGTCATCGAATACCTGTTGTTGCGGTCGAATACCAGATTTGGCCCGGAAAGGGTGTAGACCGTTACGGTATCGGCATCCGCTTCGATATAGATTGGTATGTATTTGCCCGTACCGTAGGTGAAAGCCCTGCCTTCCTTGGGGAAGAACCGCAGACTGTGCTCCCATCCGACGATGAAAAGCCCGTCTTCCGATGCACCGGTCGTCTGCAGCTCCTGCGGTCTGCTCGTTAGAAATACCGAAACGTTTACAAAAAAGCAAAAGAACAGCAAGCAGATCATGACTGCCATCAGCTTTTGATTAACTCCCTGCAGCATGTTTGTTTCTCCTTAGCCAAATAAGGCGGTTAATACATCAAAAACATTAACAACAGTCCCTGCTGTCGTATATTGATAGCTTGCATGTACTTCAACAGGACACGGCAGATGCCGTTAGCCCCTTTTGTTGTCAAGATACGTGGCCGTAGATGTTGTTAAGAGAACCGTTCCTTTGGCACAACCAAGCATGCGCCTACTTCTTGCCTTTCTTTTGAAGCTGGTTGGAAATAATCCAAAGCAAAAAAAGACCCAATTAACATTGCAAAAAGCAATGGATAAAACACATACAGGCGAATGCTCTTTGGTATTTCAAAAAGTCCTGCTAAAACCATTATATTAGCAATAGAAACCAGTGCAGAAAGAACATTACTAATAACACGAATTATAACATATCGTTTCATGATGTCAGTGTAACCTTTCTCTTGAAACCTACAGGACGAGCTTTCCTAAAATCAATACCTTTGCAACCTCAATAGGACCATCGTAGAGCCCATATGTTTCAGAAACGCATATCCTTTCTGTTGGCGCATCAGGTGAAAACATCCAGAAAATTACTCTATTGGTTTTACTAAAGTCTGGGCATATCATATCGACGCTCCATAACGCCTCGGGATCCCTTATTATTTGGGGATCCCATCTGGTTCGCTCTGCAGGAGGTGCTTTTCTGCCAGAAACGTTTTTCACATACGGCAACCATGTTATTTCTCCAATATAATATGTTTTCATCAATACACCGCCTTAATAGAAATATAGTAATCATTCAATGTATCCAAGTCAAAGCAATAGCCCGGACCAACACCATCAATGTTATCATTATAATAAACACCTTTCAGTGTCCAATTTGGCACATCAACTTCAATTATTCGATAGTATTCACTATAAAACAGTTGTGACCACTGCCGTGCATCATCAAAAGATGTTAAAAACCACTTTGCTTCCATTGAATTCTCGCTTGCCAAAAAAGCATTGTTTTCAAAAATTGAATCGAATTCTGCTTGAGATACTACTCGATATAGTGAAACCGTATTTTCACTCCAGATATCGGTGTTTTGGGGGCAGGCATTCTCTGACAGATGGCAGTCGGTTTTAATATAATCTTCAGATAGTACCACTGCGTCTCGGTATCGTAGACGTAGCCCCTGTAACGGAAAGGCTGATCGTCCTTCAATCCGTTTGTCAAGCTGCCCGTTGCGGCAATGATCCTGCCCCAAGCTGTCACCCACCAAGCGGGGAAACCCCCGCTTGGTGCGTGTATTCTACAACAGTGTTTCCGCTGCTGTCAATGAGCTTGACAATATCGCCGTGATGACCTTAATCAAGGCAGGTATGATTCGATTTCATGCTTTGCATACTCTATTGCAGAATCAAAATCCTCAACCTTTATAAGAGCAATATCTTCAAGTATGTCATTTGCTGCAGAGCTTTCATCCTCGGCAAGCTCGATTACGATCATTCCATCATCCTCGGTGAGCGGTGGATTATGGGCGGTTAACTCATCGTTTTCATATACCAGGATATCACCATCCGGTTTCACCTGTATAATAGAGCCAACATCAAAAGAAGGCAAGTGAGTGATCCGGACATAGTTGGCTCCTTTTTTAAGAAAACGTTTCCCATCACTAAATACTACTTCTTTATAGCCCCGTGAGAGAAGCATTTCCTCAACTGCAATGACCAATGAATCTTTTTTCATTTCTTTTCATTCTCCTTTTTACTCTATCTCAATGCGAATTGACCCTGTTTCTCCGGAGGAAAGCTTATAATATGCACCGCTATGATGACTTCTGTAGGCAGGATGATATGTTAACACTTTATCACCACCCCAGTTTACTCTAAAACCGCCGCCTTTATTGAACGGTATTCCTTTGAGGCTTCCTTTTCCTAATGGATTAACATCAAATCCGTGTGAAACAAGATAATCGTAGAACACTTTAGGATCCATGTTTTCTAGTGCTTTGGGATTATCAAAATATGTATTAAGATTGGAGAAACTTGATGATTTTGCCTTGTAATTCTTATTATTTGCTTTTGCGTTTGGATTGTTCCAATCCATCCATTCCTGAGCCTTGTAGTTGTTTCGACCAGCCCATGTATTTCCTCCGCCTCCACCGCCGCCTTCTACAAGATTTCTAAAAAAATCGATTATATTCTTCAGACTGAACGCACCAGTGTCATCGATTCGATTGATCGGTTCATTCAAACAATAGGCAAAAGCGTTGTGTCCTATAACCCCTTGGCCTGTGGAAAGCAGGACATCCGCCGAGATGAACCTGCAGGTGATGGGATCGTAGTAGCGGCTCTGGAGATAATACCAGCCCGTTTCCTCGTCGTAAACGTAGCCCCTGTAACGGAAGGGCTGATTTGCACCTACCGTGTTTGCCAAGCTGCCCGTTGTGGCAACGATCTTGCCCCAACTGTCGTAAGTATATTCTACTACGGAGTTCCCCGAATTGTCAATAAGTTTTACGATATCATTTTGCGCATTTCTTACGTAGTAGTAAGTGGTATAGGTGCTGCCGCCGTCGGTCGAATAATCGACAGCGACCACATTTCCGCTCGCATCGTAGCTGAAACGCATCCTCACTTCAGAACCGACCGACATGCCGATAGGCACCGAGCCGTTAGCGCCGGAGACGTAGGTGTGGGCGCTGTTGAGCTTGGGCAAGGTTTGAGTTGCCGGAATGCGCCAATACTTTCAAACCATGCCACGTTTTGAGCCGCTTTTTTGTTGACAAGATACCTGCCGAACCACAACAAGGTCAAGTGAGGAATGCAAACGCTCACATCGGGTCAAAATCTTCTACTTGCAATTTGCAAAGCCCGTCCTGTCGATCTTGATCTTGTGCTTAGCTTCCAATAAATCGCAGTTGTCATTATAGCTTTTGAGCATAATACCGTTGAGCTTTTCATACTCACCGTTTTCAACCATACGAACATAGGGCATCCATTTACCCCACACATTCTCCACTAAATCCGGCAAATTCGGGTCCGCATATTTTCGCTCGTAATTTGCAAGCCCGCGTCTAAAATAATCCGCCGCTTCATCATATCTGCCTTGCTTACAGAGTATGAAGAAACAGTCCAGCGGTGGAAAAACCGTGGTTTCATCAAGCGTAAAAGGGCGCCCAAGAAGCTTGCTGCTTGTGTAAAAGCAGTTCATATAAGCCAACTTATTTTCCGCATCGTAACAACTTTGCAGATCACATACTCCAAACAACACAGGTTTGACAGGTTCAATCATTTCGTGGGCAAGAGCCTTCATTTTCAAAAGAGCATCTTCATCGTTCTCAATATAATACAAATGTTCAAGAAAAATCTGATCGACCGTCATTCCGTTGCTCATAAGCCTTTGAAAGTGCATGTTGTCGACTGTTTCCATCCCCGCATAAGAATCCTCCAGCGGGGAAAGCAATGATCTGGCTGCAGCGTACACCGACAACATAGGGCCGGCTTTTCTAACGAGCACATTAACATACGCAATGCTGTCAATGAGCTTGTACCATTCCAACCCCTTTGACCTCACGAGTCCTATTTCATTAAGCTCTTCGTTGAATAATGAGTTTACTATGATATTAGCGACATTATCAATACCTCCTACAGTATGTGTCACGGAGCACAGAAGTTGTAGCGATCTTTTGACCCGAGGCATATTGAACCATAGGCTGTTAGGGCAAAAAGTAAATTGAAAGCCTTTCGGGCTCCGCGGCTCTCAATTGAAATTGACGGAATAGATATGCTGCGCAGCCTCGGCATTACCGAAATCCACAACTATCCATCCGCTGTTCTTAGGGATATCATGGCGGACAAGATGCCTGTTGAGCCTTGCCGCGAAGTAATAGGGATGCCCGTATTTCAAGGTGCCCTTAGTGCTTAAAAAATTAAGGCATACGGCGTTTTTTGCAGAGCCCCTTGCGCCGAGGCAATCCTCGAACACCGCCCACTTGTCTATCTCGTCATACTCGAACCTGTCCTGCACCGTGAGCTCCAAGGCGCCGGAGGCGGCAGTCACCTTGCCGAGGTTGACGTCCTTATGTCCGCCCTGATCCGTCCAGATAAGCGGCAGACCCGCGGCGGCGCCGAAGCCTGCCTCGTCGTCATAGCGGCGCATGAGCACAACGCTGCCCCTCGCCTCGCCGAGCGTGGGCATGGTATCGGTCGTCAGCAGCAGAGCCGGATACTGCGCGAAGGCTCTGCTGATGAGCGCTTGCAGCTCCTTAACGGACTCGCTGCCATGCTCCTGCTTGACGGCAATTATGACCGTTTCGGAAGGATGCGCTTTGAGGAAATCGGCGCAGGACTTCAAAACATCGTCAAAATAAAGCCTCTCCGACCATGGCCATATCGAGCTGTGACAGTAGGTAAAGCCGTGCATCAGGGCAAGCCTTTCCTCCCCATCCTTTTCGCAAACGCCGAGCCTTATATCGAGATAGCGGAAGCCGTCCTCGAGCTGATTTGCAACGGAGCTGCTCTGACAGCGGGAAAAGAGCGGCAGACCGACAAAGCGCGTGGCGCTGTCGTGCGTGCCGGGCAGAGTGAGCTCGCTTAAATAAAGCCCGTCGTCAAGCGTCTTCATCCAGTCTGCGGAGCCCGCGACGGCGCCGCCGGCTCTTTCGGCATAGGGGAAGATGAAGACCGCGACACAGGCTATCAGAAGCACTATAAATACGAAAGAAAGCACGACATCCGAAAAACGCCGTTTTTGTCTTGCTGTTGTGTTTGCCATATTGCCTCCTGATGATCGGTTATTTCAGCAAATTATATAATAGTTCGACCGAATTTTCAATAGGGTATCGGGGGCTGAGGGGCAGATATAGCAGAGCCCCTTATTGTACGGTAGCAGAACACCTTTATGGAAGACCTTTATTCTGCCGAAAGATTGACGATGCACAAAAATATGGTATAATAAACTGATGTTATATTGCCTGCCGCAAGGCTCAAGGAGGAGCTATGAACAATAAATTCTATATCACCACGCCGATATATTACCCGAGCGCGAACCCGCACATCGGGCACACCTACTGCACGGTGGCCACGGACGTCATCGCCCGCTACAAGCGAATGCGGGGCTATGATGTCATGTTCCTGACCGGCACGGACAAATGGATTCACTTACTCCGGCTGATCATTCCTTCATTGTTGATCGGATATTTTTTCTATATGCAGTTTTCAAGGTACGATCTTCGGAAGCTTTCGATAAACGGCTTCCGAAATGGAGATGGAGAGATTCGAACTCTTGACCCCCTGCTTGCAAGGCAGGTGCTCTCCCAACTGAGCTACGCCCCCTTAGAAGTAATGAAAATTAATAAAATAGCAAGCCTATAGAGCTTGCCACAAGGTCTAATAACCTTAATTAATAGCAACCTCAAAACTTCATACAGAAAGACTTACACATCCTTCGCTACATTCTCTTAGAATAAACCTTCGATCTATTAGTATTCATCAGCTGAATGTGTTACCACACTT
>CALEPU010000242.1 GCA_937913075.1 uncultured Clostridia bacterium | reverse complement strand
GCTTTTGCCGCTCTTGCGGGACGGACGTAATCCGCCGGACCGTCGTCATCGGACACCGTATCCGCCGAAAAATCGGGCTTTGCCCATTTGGGCGCCTTTACAAAGCCCCAAGTGGGCTCATTGGCGTCGCCGCCCTTCCTACCCTCCAACGGGGCGGTACAATTCTGACAATATTCAAGATAATCGGGGTTATCAAACCCGCACCTTTTACACTTCATTGCGGACTCCTTTTCAAGCGCCTTCGCGTTATTATGATCTGCTACCTTATTATACCAACCGCAGTGTTATATTTCAACGCCTTTTGAGACAAAATTTTTGAACAAACTGTTAAACCTCTCCGTGAACTCTCCGTACATATACAGCGTTCCCATCGCCACGAGCGGAAGCCCACGCGAGGCGGCAAATCGGAGCGCAGCCTCTATCGCGCCGTCCATATCTTCAAACGCCTCGGCGTCTATGCCGCCGTCGCGGAAGCAGGCTGCAAGCTCCTTAGGATCGAGCGCACGGGCGGTGACCTGCGGTGCGGCAGTAAAGACCTTTTCGGCGACGGAAGCAAGCAGCGCGGGATACTCGGAATAAGCCTTGTCCTTCATAACGCTCATGAGCAGCACGGCTTTTTTGCCCGGGAAGCAGCCTGCAATGCTTTGCGCCGCAAGCCCGACTCCCTCGGGGTTATGAGCGCCGTCGAATATCACCGTCGGCTCTTGGGATATGACCTCGAACCTTGCGTGCCAGCTTACGGAGGCAAGGCCCTTTTTAACCGCTTCCTCGCTTATCGAAAGCCCGCGGGTATTCAGGATATCGACCGCCGCCAGTACGTTTGCGGCGTTCTGAGGCTGGTATGCGCCAACGAGCGAGAGCGTGTAAGGGCCTCTGTCGCCGTAGGTGAAGCTGACGCCGTTAAGATCGGTTTTCAGCACCTTTACGGAATTCTGCGCCGTGCGGAAAAGCGGAGCGTTGAGGCTTGCGGCTTTTTCCGATATCACCTCCGCAGCGGCTTCGTCAAGACCGCCGAAAAGCACGGGACAGCCTTTTTTTATAATGCCCGCCTTGTGCGCGGCGATCTCTTTCGTGGTATTGCCGAGCAAGCCGCAATGGTCAAGCTGAACGTTTGTTATCACGGAAAGCATCGGCTCTTTGACGGTGTTCGTAGCGTCGAGGTCGCCTCCGAGCCCGCACTCGACTATCGCTATATCGCAATTTTCCTGCGCGAAAATCTCAAACGCGGCAGCGGTCATGACCTCAAACTCAGTGGGCTTTTCGGTCATTTCCTTGATATAGGGCTCGATCTCCGACAGGCGCTCGTCGAACACCTCCTCCGCTACCTGCTCGCAGTCGATGCGGAAGCTGTCCGTAACGCCCGTAAGCGCGGGCGAGGTAAAGCTGCCGACCTTATAGCCCGCTGCCTTCAATACCGAGGCGAGCATAGCCGTAAAGGAGCCCTTGCCGTTGGTGCCGGCAACGTGTACGACCTTTACATTATTCTGCGGAGAGTCGAGCCTTTCCAAAAGCTCGTTGACCCTTTCAAGGCCCAAAATGCTCTCATTTCGGGATATCTCGCTCAGGCGCTTTTGCGACGGGCCGTAGGAACGACCCGTACCGCCGAGGCCGGCTTTTTTAAGCAGAGTGCAGAGCCTTAACAGCGCGGGAATGAGCAGAAGCTGTACCGGAATGAGTATCGCATACTCAACGAGCCTGTATGAAAACCAGCCGCCGTAGGTCTTGCTGCCGTAAAGCCGGCTGACCCAATAGGTGTTGACCACGAGCCCGATAAGCGCGCAGTTTATAATGACCGGCACAATCATATTGGGAAAAAACCCAATAGAGCGCCACTCGCGCTCCGAGCCGAATACGGCGAGAGGACGTTTGTTTAGGAACAAGCCCATAATAAAGCCCATCAGCGCCGCGCATACCGTGAAGCCCGGATGATAAGGGCCGAAGGGGAACAGTATCGCGCCGATAAAGTCGGCAAGTCCATAGACTATCGCGCTTTGGACGGGTCCTAAAAGCATTGCGGCTATCATCGGCGGGATGAATGAAAAGCCTATTTTCCACCCCGGCGTCTTTATAGAGAGCCCCGGTACGCGGTCAAGCGCGACAGCCATGGCGGTGAGCATCGCCATGATTATCATGGAACGGAGGACGAAAACCCCCGCCGACCTTTTTTTGTTGTTTTTGGGCATAATAAAAACCTCCTTTTCCACTTCCATACGACGAGTGAAAGGAGGCTTCGCTCTTTTGTGCCGTCCATACGAAGCGGGATGCAAGGCGCGAACCGCAAGCTGATGCTTTTCGTTCGGCCGTCAACTCCCCGTCCGGCCAACACTTAACGAACGCGCCTTTACTCTTCAGCGCGTCTATGATACTACCCTTGGATATAAATGTCAAGCGGGGAGCAAATATGTCCAAACTGTAAACAATTTTCCAAGCTCCCCGCGTGCGCTTGCTTTGCGGCTTGCCCTATGGTATAATCGTAGCGTGGTGCGGTATGCGCAGTGCTCTGCGTCTATCCCGCACAAACACCTTTTTCGGAGGTATCCTGCGTGGGCTGTTCCATAAGAGATATCACCCTTGCGCCTTTGGGCAAAAAGCGCATCGAATGGGTCAAGAGCTATATGCCCGTGCTGCGTGAATTAGAGGAGCGTTTCCGCAGGGAAAAGCCCTTTGCGGGGCTTAGGATCTCCGTTTGCGTTCACCTTGAAGCGAAGACGGCGTACTTAGGTCTTCTGCTCAGAGAAGGCGGCGCCGAGGTCGCAGTGACCGGCAGCAATCCCCTCTCCACCAAGGACGACGTATGCGCCGCTTTGGCCGCCGAGGGGATGAATGTTTACGCTTGGTTTGGCGCCACTCCCGAGGAGTACCGCGAGCATATACGGCAAACGCTTGAATTTAAGCCGCACATCATCATAGACGACGGCGGCGAGTTCGTTTCCATGCTGACGGAGGAGCATCCCGAGTACGGCGAGAACCTCATCGGCGGCTGTGAGGAGACGACGACGGGCATACTGCGTTTGAAGGCGCGCGTTAAAAACGGCACGCTTCCCTTCCCCATGATGGCTGTAAACGACGCAAACTGCAAGCACCTTTTCGACAACCGCCACGGCACCGGGCAAAGCACATGGGACGGCATTATGTACACCACCAACAACATGGTGGCGGGCAGGACGGTAGTCGTCGCGGGCTACGGCTTCTGCGCCAGCGGCATAGCCATGCGCGCAAAGGGTCTCGGGGCGAACGTGATCGTGACTGAGGTCAACCCCTTCCGCGCTTTGGAGGCCGCTATGGACGGCTTCCGCGTGATGAAGATGGACGACGCCGCTCCGCTGGGCGATTTCTTCGTGACGGCAACCGGCTGCCGCGACGTTATAACGAAAAGGCATTTCGATAAAATGAAGGACGGCGTCATACTCGCCAACTCCGGTCATTTCGACGTGGAGGTATCCCGCGAGGATCTTGAAAGCATTGCCGTTGAAAAGATAGACCGCAAGCCGTTTATCACGGGCTACGCAATGCCCGACGGCAGGGTGCTGAACCTTATGGCGGAAGGGCGGCTCGTCAACATAGTGGCGGGCAACGGTCCCCCCGCCGAGATAATGGATCTGAGCTTTGCGATACAGGCGCTTTCGGCGCTTTACTTGGCGCGGCATGGGCATGAGCTCGGAAAGGGGCTTTACAGCGTGCCGGAGGAGATAGACCGCGAGGTCGCCATGATAAAGCTTGCCGCCATGGGGCTTGGCCTCGATACTCTCACACCGGAGCAGGAGGAGTATCTTTCCGCAGAATGATAAAACGAGCCGCAAAACCCATATCGCTCCTGCTTGCCGCATTGCTTGCGGTGTGTTTGAGCATGGGCGCCTTTTCCGAGGGCATTGAGGACTGGGCAGACGAACAGCCGAGCCTTAAACTCTGGGACGAGGGCGAGCTTGTGGCGCGCCTGCAATACGAGCTTGCCGCCTGCGGGCTTTACCGAGGCGAGCAGAGCGGTGTTTTCGACGGGGCGACCTTCCGCGCCGTAAAGGCACTGCAAGAGAGGCTCGGCGTCGCGGTCGACGGCGTATACGGTCCCAAGACCCATGCCGCCTATATCTCGGCTGTCGAGACCGGCGAGCTGACGCCGGACTATCCCTACATGCACGAGCTCGAGGGCTTGATAATCGGCATCGACCCCGGACATCAGCACGAGGCCGATCTTGAACTCGAGCCGTCATCTCCTTTAAACTCCGAGCTTAAAAAGATACGCATGACGGAAGGCAGCGTCGGCGTAAGGACCGGCGTCAACGAGCAGAGCATTAATCTTGCCGTTGCGCTATGCCTTGCCTCTCTGCTTGAAGAGCGCGGCGCAACGGTCGTGCTGACGCGTACGGACAGCGACGTCGATCTTTCCAACATGGAGCGCGCCGAGCTGATGAACGAAGCCGGAGTAGACATTTGGGTGCGCATACACTGCAATTTTTCCACCGAGGATGATACGGCGGGCGCCCGCGTGCTCATCCCGGCGGGCGTGGCAAACGTGTCCATTGCTTACAACAGCGCCAGACTCGGCTACTGCATCATAAACGAATTCTGTGAGGCGACGGGCGCCGTTATGCTCGCGCCGCATTTTATGACCGATCAGACGGGCTTCAACTGGAGCCGATATCCCGTCGTCACTTTGGAAATGGGCTATTTGTCCAATTCCGTTTCCGACCTGAAGCTTTGCAGCGAGGCTTATCAAATGACCTGCGCTGAGGGCATTTTCCACGGTATCATTTCATATTTTGAGGATCTTGATCCCATCGATCACGAGACAGGCGGGCAGGATTGACATGAGAGGGCGTTTTTCGTTTTTTGCAGTCTCTCTGCTTGTGTGTGTCCTGCTCTGCGGCATACTGTTGTCAAGCGGCTGCGCTTGGATAGGCTCTGCTTTAAACATGGCGGGCGGCACGCTCACAACGCCCGAGGCTTCGGGCGGGTCGCCTTCCTACACCGGCGGCGCCGCGGAAGAGCCCGCTGTATCGCAGCCCCCGGCGGAAAACCCCGTATTCGCACTGATCTCGGCTTTTGTTAACGATTTTGAGGCTGCGGCCCTCGGCATGCGGGATGCGGCTTCGGACAAAGGCGCCGATACCGTCGCCTGCTGTATGAAGCTTTGGGACTGCGAAGCGAAGCTTGCGCTCGTCAATGCGACGGTCGGTATGCTGACCGCCGAGGGGCAGGGCTGGTCCGGGAGCTTTTTGGACGTGTACGCAGGAAGCGGCTCTATGAGCAGCCGAGGCGTGTTTGAATATCTGCTTGAGGACGGACGCAGTATTGCCGGACGAGCAGGCGGCGATGAGCTTTATGCCGTGATAGGCTATGACGTTGAGGCGCCGGAGGACGAACCGCTTGCCTCCGAAACGCCGACCGATGCTCCGTCGGAAACGCCCCATGGCGAAGAGCAGGTCGAGCTCGCGCCGGAGCCTTCATCCGAGCCAACGCAGGAACCGACTGCCGAGCCCACTGCTAAGCCGACCGCAGAGCCGACTCCTTACGTCTCCGACGCGGACGCGATCACGTTGACCCTGCGCCGCACCGAGAGCGGCTGGCTGTTCACGCTTGTCACGGGCGGCACGGAGTACGTGACCGAGATAAATGAAGGCGGCATAGTATTGCTGGCCGCGGCTTCTAACGGCGCTTCGCAGGGCTTGCAGTCTGCTTTCACCCTGCGGTACAAGAGCGGTGAGATAGAGTGCCTGCCCGCCGCCTGATGGTATAATATAAGGGTCTGCTGCCATAATTATCAATATGGGCTTTGCATGTTGAGGAGGCAGACATATGAAGAACACTTATGATACCGCAAAACACGCCGCGCTCACCGGCACGGAGGATCAAGCTTCGGAGCCGCATGAGGATAAGCTTTTAAGCAGGGATGCGCTGCTTTCTGCGCTTGCCGACTGGCGCGCGGCAATGCAGACCTTTGACCTTGCGGAGGAGCCCCTTGCAATGGAGCTTGCGGCTTTCAGATTGCAGGAGTCGAGCCGCAGGTACGGCTGTCTTGCGGCGCAGTACAGACGATGACCCTCGGGAGCTTTGCTCCCGTAATAATACTCATACTTTGGGGGAGAAAAATTATGACGGTTTCGCCGACCCCGATACCCTTAGCGGGTACGCTCGATATCGACTTAAAGGGCTATATGCCCCTTATAATCATGGTTGCCGTGCTCGGCGCCGTGTTTCTGCTGTTCAAGCTGTTCAACGTGAGCACCAAGCTTTTGTGGCGCCTTTTGATAAACGGGCTGCTCGGAGCGTTTATGCTGTTTGCTTTCAACCTTATTTTAAGCAACATATTGGATATGGATTTCTTTGAGCTTCCGATAACATGGACGTCCGCTGTCGTTGCGGGCGTGCTCGGCGTGCCGGGGATATTACTGCTGCTTTTGCTCAAAGTACTGCTTTAAGGTGATAATTTATGCTTGAAAACATCCGTTTGAGCCGCGAAGGCGGCTCCATAATAATACTCGACCAGACCCGGCTGCCGGGCGAGGTAAGCTATTTGGAGCTTAAAACCCGCGAGGAGCTGTTTGACGCGATACGCCTTCTTAAAGTGCGCGGCGCTCCCGCCATCGGCATAGCCGCGGCATACGGCTATTATCTTTGCGCCGCGACGGACAAGGATCAGCCGGACTTTTTCCGCAGTATGGACGACGCCGAGAGGTATCTTGCATCTGCAAGACCGACCGCCGTCAACCTCACTTGGGCGCTCGCAAGGATGCGCGGCTGTTTAAAGCGCAACGCTCTGCTGCCCCGTGAAGAGCTTGTTGCGGAGCTCAAGCGCGAGGCTGTCGCCATACACGAGGAGGATATAGCAAACAACCTCAAAATCAGCGAATACGGGCTTGCGCTCCTTCATGAGGGCGACGGAGTGCTGACGCACTGCAACGCCGGTCCGCTCGCCACCTCGCACTACGGCACCGCGTTGGGGCCGATGCTTTTAGCCGCCGAGCGCGGAGTGAAAATCCGCGTTTTTGCCGACGAAACGCGTCCCTTGATGCAGGGGGCGAGGATAACCGCCTTTGAGCTTATGCAGGCGGGCGTCGACGTGACGCTTATATGTGACAACATGGCTGCCGCCGTTATGAAAAGCGGCAAAGTCAACGCCGTGTTCGTCGGCGCGGACAGGGTATGCCGCAACGGTGACGCCGCCAACAAGATAGGCACTTTGGGGCTTGCGGTGCTTGCAAAGCACTACGGGATACCCTTTTATATGTTCGCGCCGCTTTCGACCCTCGACATGGACACTCCGACGGGCAGCGGCGTCAGAATAGAGCAGCGCGATCCCGACGAGGTGACGGAGCTGTACTTTAAACAGCGCATCGCGCCGGAGGACGTAAAGGTTTATAACCCCGCGTTTGATGTTGTGGATCACGAGCTCATAACGGGCTTGGTCACCGAGGCGGGTATTATCACCGCTCCCTTTGAGGAGAATTTTGAGAAAGTGTTGGGTAAGTATAAAAATGCTGAGCTATAACGACATGCTGGAGGGCGCAGCAGCCCTAAAAGAGAAGCTTAACGGCTTTCAGCCCGAGATACTGATAATTCTGGGCTCCGGTCTCGGCAGGCTCGGCGACTGCGTGAAGGAGCCTTCATTCATACCCTATGAGCTGATACCCCACATGCGGACAAGCACTGCGCCGGGTCATGCCGGCAGGTTTATCGCGGGCGAGCTCGGCGGAAAAAGGGTGCTTTTGATGCAGGGGCGCCTGCACGTCTACGAGGGATGGGACGCGGCGGACGTGGTCTACCCCGTGCGTCTTGCAAGGCTTATCGGCGCCGGCAGCATGATAGTCACCAACGCCGCCGGCGCTGTCAATACCGATTACCGTGCAGGCGAGCTGATGATAATAAACGACGTTATAAAGTTCAATATAGTCAATCCGCTGATAGGACCGAATATCGAGGAGCTCGGTCCGAGATTTCCCGATATGACGCACATTTTCGACGCAGATTATATGCGCGTTTTCAAGTCCGTCTGTTTGGAGGCGGGCGAGCGCATACACGAGGGCGTTTACTTCTACTGCTCCGGTCCGCAGTACGAGACCCCTGCGGAGATACGCGCCATGCGCATTTTAGGTGCCGACGCAGTCGGCATGAGCACCGTGCCCGAGTGCATAGCCGCAAGGCATTGCGGCATGAGGATACTCGGCGTGACCCTGCTTTCAAACATGGCTGCGGGCATACTCGATAAGCCCCTCTCGGGCGAAGAGGTGATCGAGGCGGGCAACGCCGCCTCACACAGGCTCAACAGCTATGTTGAGGAGTTTTTGAGAAGGATCTGATATGCTCGATACTCTTATTAAAAACGCGGTCGTCATACCGATGACCGAAAAGGGGCTTTATTACGATGGCTGCTGCATCGGTATCGAGGGCGGCAGGATCGCCTATATCGGCAGGGACGAGCCCGAAGCCAATGAGGTGATAGATGCCGGCGGACGTATAGTGATGCCCGGTCTTATCAACGCGCATGCGCATACCGCCATGTGCGTAATGCGCGGCTATGCCGACGATTATCCTTTGCAAAGCTGGCTTTTTGACAAGGTCTTCCCCGTTGAGGCGCGGCTTGACGAGCGCGCGATAGTATCGGGCGCTGTGCTCGGCATGGCGGAGATGCTGGCTTCCGGCACTACCTCATTCTCCGATATGTACTTCTGCCAGCCCGCCGTGGCGCGCGCGGCGAAGGATATCGGCATGAGGGCAAACCTCTGCAACGCGGTGCTTGCCATTGGCGATGATTACGATTTCGAGGCGGACAGAGCCGTCAAGGAGACGCGCATACTGATAGACGGGCTCGGGGCAAACGGGCTGATAAGAGCCGATGTAGCGATACATGCTGAGTACACCTCATCCCCCGATATCTGGGCGAAGGTGCACGCTTGGGCTAAGGAGCACGGGCTCGTGACACAGATCCATCTTGCCGAGACCAAGGCCGAGTGCGAGGGCGCACTTTCCCGCCACGGAGTTACCGCAGCCGAGGCGTTTTACAGGCACGGTGTTTTCGATACTCCGGTGCTTGCCGCGCACGGCGTATGGCTGACGGAGAACGATATGGCGCTGCTCGCTGAGAAAAACGTCTCGGTCGCTCACTGCCCCGTGTCGAATTTAAAGCTCGGCAGCGGCATTGCCGATATAGCCGCCATGCAGCGCGCGGGAGTTAACGTATGCCTCGGCACGGATGGCGCCTGCTCAAACAACTCACTCGATCTGTTTGAGGAAGTAAAGCTTGCGGCGCTCCTTGCCAAGGGCAGGAGCCTCGATCCGACAGCGGTCTGCGCCTATGACGCGCTTGAAATGGCAACTGTAAACGGCGCAAAAGCGCAGGGGCGTGATGGCGAAGTCGGGCGCATCGCCGCAGGTTACGCCGCCGATATCATAATGATAAATTCCGCCGCACCGCACATCTGCCCCGTTTACGACCCTATAAGCTCAGTGGTTTACTCGGCAAAGGGCTCCGACGTCTGCATGACTATGGTGGAGGGCAGAGTGCTCTACCGTGACGGCAAGTGGCTCACGCTCGATATAAATAAGGCGATAGCCGACGTTGAAAGGTATGCCGTGCCGATAGTTTTGAATAAGTGACGGTTAATTCTGTTCAAATCATCTTTTGGTACGCGATCCTTGGGCTGCCGTCGGCGACAAATATCGTACCGCAGCGGGTGAAGCCCGCTTTTTCGAGTATATGCTGCATGGGCTTATTTGCGGCATGGGTATCGGCTCGAAGGTCAGCGCCGCGCCTTTTGCACTCCGCCTCGCAGAAGTCAAGGACGAAGGCGGCGACGCCGTGCGCTTTCGTTGCTGCGCAAAGCCTGTGCAGAGTGCCGTAGGGCTTGTCATCCGGCCACGCTCCGTCCTTTATAGCGGCGTAGGTCGGGTCGGGACCGAAAACGAGCACGAAGGCGCCGATGATATCATTTCCCTCGCGCACGGCAAAAAGGCGGCCGCTTGCGACGTCCTGCCGCAAAAGCTCCGCCTTGGGATAGCCAGTCCTCCCCCATTGATCGGGGTTGCCGTTTTGAGCCATGAAAGCTCTTGCCTCGGTATAGCGCTCCGAGATTTGGGGGAGGTCCGAATATTGCGCTTTAATTATTGCTCTTGTCATCAATGACTTCGGCGGCTTCCTCCACGGTCTGCCGGACCTTATCGCAGCAGCCCTCAAAGGCGTCGCCCGCTGCGTTGGCAGCCTTCTCTGCCGCCTCCTCAACGTCGTTTACAACGGACTCGGCTGCGGAAGCAAACTCCTCTGCCGCCTCGTTCACATCCTCGGCAGCGGCGTTAACATCGCCGACCACCTCCGCCTCAACGGTCTCGGCCGTCTTTTCGGCGTCGTCATCGATCTTATCCGCCCAATCGGAAACAGCCTTTATACCTGCCTTAACGGATTTGACAACGGACTTGCCGAAGTCCTTGCCGAGCTTTAATACGTCCTTTCCCAAATCGGAAGAGGTAATATCCTCACCAATATCGTTGAGATCGGAACCGACCTTTTTCCAAGACTCCTTAACGGACATCATCAACACCCCTTTCGGTTTATTTGGTGACTTAATTATACACACACTTTTATGCAAGGTCAATAAAATGCGTGTATGCCGCTGTAAAAAAGATATAAATAATATGTAAAATCCGTGTAATATCGCGTGAATATGCCCGCCCTATAAAGGCAATAATTGTTTTGAAGACAAATTGGAGGCGGGTATGAACAAGGTTGATATTTGCTGCATCGACACGGGCAAGCTGCCCAAGATGACTGCCAAGCGCAGTATGGAGCTGCTGGAAAAGGTGAAGGCGGGCGACGACGGCGCAAGAGAGGAATTCATCTGCGGCAACCTGAGGCTGGTGCTCTCCGTTATTCAGCGGTTTTCAAACAGGGGCGAGCAGGCGGACGACCTCTTTCAGATAGGTTGTATAGGGCTCATAAAGGCGCTGGACAATTTTGATATGTCGCATGGGGTCAGGTTCTCAACCTATGCGGTGCCGATGATAATAGGTGAGATCCGCAGATACCTGCGGGACAACGGCAGTATGCGCGTTTCGCGTTCGATAAGGGACACCGCCTATCACGCGCTGCAAGCGCGGAGCGAGCTTGAAGTCAGCCTCGGCAGGGAGCCCAAAATAGGCGAGATAGCCGAGGCAATGGGCTTGGAGGAGAGCGACGTAGTGTTTGCGCTCGACGCCATTGCGGATACGCTCTCGCTGCACGAGCCTGTATTCCGCGACGACGGGGATGCCGTTGCGATAGTCGACCAGATAAAGGACGAGACCGCCAGCGAGGAGAGCTGGATCAACAGCGTCGCTATCAAAAACGGACTCGATAAGCTGAACGAAAGAGAGCGCAAAATAGTCGAGCTGCGGTTCTTTTTGGGCAGGACACAGGTCGAAGTCGCCGGCGAAATAGGCATCAGCCAGGCGCAGGTATCAAGACTCGAAAAGCATGCCTTGCAGCAGATGCGAAAGTACGTTTAAAAAATCGGCAGGGTGCCATTCCCCTGCCGGTATTTTTGCTTACAGTTTAAACTTTCTCTTTTTCTTACCGGATTTATCAGCCCCGACGTCGTTCATCTCATCGGCGAGCTTCTGCACGAGCTCGCGCTGTTTCTCAGTAAGCTTCTTGGGTATCTCGACCGTGACGTTGACGAACATATCGCCCTTTTCGTTGGAGTTGAGCTTCTGTATGCCGAGCCCCTTCATGCGGAAGGTCTTTTGGCTCTGCGTGCCCTCGGGTATTGTGAGCTCATAATCTTTTTCGAGCGTGGGTACCTGCACCTTGCCGCCCAAAATGGCAGTGGTGACGGGTATCGTTATGCTCTGGTGGATATCCGAGCCGTCCCTTAAAAAGCGCTTATGAGCCTTGACCCTTATCGTTATCATCATATCGCCGCGGCTGCCGCCTCTAAATCCATCGTCGCCGCCGCCGGAGATGCGCATGGTCTGTCCGTCGTCGATGCCGGCGGGGATCTTGACCTTACGCTTGACTATGTTTTTGACCCTGCCGTTGCCGTTACAAGCCTTGCAGGGATCCTTTATTATCTTACCGGTGCCGCCGCAGGCGGAGCAGGGCGCCGTGGTCTGCATGGTGCCTAAAATGGTGTTCTGCACCCTGCGTACCTGACCCGAGCCGCCGCAGGTGG
>CALEPU010000241.1 GCA_937913075.1 uncultured Clostridia bacterium | reverse complement strand
GTTATTGTCTGGATTATATTTCTTACGTCGGCTCCTTCAGCGGCGGCCCGCTCGGCATCGATACGGCGGAACTGATTAACAACATCAATACCAACTATGCCCAGTACAAGATCAACTACTGGTACGTCTCTGCGGGTTCTGCCGAGAACGGGGCGGACGGTATTAACAATTTTGTGATGTTCCGCGACGGTCTGCACCTGCAGGACGGCTCCGATATCAAAGCCGGAGACAACTGCGCATATATGCTGGTGAACGGTACAGCCCACAACTATGCCACCTGGATCACCTGCCTGTACAATGCGATGCACGTATTCTTCAGGAATTAACGAAAGAGAACAGCCATGTCCGGCGGCAGCGGCGCGGTACGCCTTGCCTCTGTCGAGGATAAGGATACGGCGCGGCTCGTCACGGGAATAGGCGAGCTTGACAGGGTGCTCGGCGGCGGCATCGTCGCGGGCTCCACGGTGCTGATAGGCGGCGATCCCGGCATCGGAAAGAGCACGCTCTTGATGCAGGCTGCAAGCAATCTGTTATCCCATGCGCCGGTGCTCTACGTTTCCGGCGAGGAATCAAAGCCCCAGTTAAAGCTCCGTGCTGCGCGCTGCGGCGTCAGCGGCGAGCTGCTCGTTATGACGGAAACAAGCGTTTCCGCAGTCGAAGCGGAGGTCGATAGGGTCAAGCCCGCAGTGCTTATTATCGACTCCATACAGACCATGGTCTGCACCGAGGTAGCAAGCGCGGCAGGCAGCATTACACAGATAAGGGAGGTCACCTCCGCGCTCACAAGAATAGCCAAGGTCAACGGCTGCTCGGTGTTTATTGTCGGGCATGTTACCAAGGAGGGCAGCATCGCCGGTCCGCGTATGCTTGAACACATGGTCGATACCGTGCTCTATTTCGAGGGCGACAGGCACGACGCATTCCGCCTTCTTCGCGCTGTGAAAAACCGCTTCGGCTCCACAAACGAGATAGGCATTTTCGAGATGCGCGGTGATGGCATGGCGGAGGTATCCGATCCTTCGATGATGTTCCTCTCAGGCAGCAACGATACCGGCTGCGCCGTCACCTGTATTATGGAGGGCAACCGTCCCATATTGGTCGAGGTACAGTCGCTGCTCGCTTCCTCGGTCTTCGCTAACCCGCGACGTATGGCGGCAGGCATGGACGGCAACAGGCTTATGCTGCTGCTTGCCGTGTTAGAAAGGCGCGCGGGAGTGAGAACGGGCGATAAGGACGTATATACGAATGTTGTCGGCGGCATCCGTGCTGACGACAGGGGCGCCGATCTTGCGGTCGCGCTTGCCGTCGCCGGCTCAGTTTTTGATAAGCGCCTCCCGGAGCGCACAGCGGTCATTGGCGAGCTCAGCCTTACGGGGGAGATACGCCCCGTCTCGCATATGTCAAACCGCATTGCCGAGTGCTGCCGCAGAGGTTACACGCATATAATAGCGCCCCGGTCGACAGGCGTTAAGGCTGTCGAAGGGGGCGAGCTGATCACAGTACGTAATTTGAGGGATGCTTTAAAGCTGTTCGTTTAAATTCGGTTTAAAAATCATCTTAGGTCGATGTCAGCAGGGTCGATGTACCATGTGCCGTCAAGTAAAAGCACATGCGGCTCGACCCTTTCATAATGCACTCCCGTGGAGGAGTTGATGATAAGGTCGACAGCCAAAAGCGCGGCAGCCTCGGGCATTCTTTCAACGCCGTTTTTTTTAAGTCCCGCGCACATCGTGTTAAACTCAGCCTCAGTGAGCTCGCGTCTTTTAATGAGCGTCTGCTTTATCGAGCTGATGTCGCCGTACTTTGCCTTATATCCCGCGAGCATTATGCCGCCGGCGTACTCTATAACGGCGTCATCGCTGCCTAAAAGCTGTCCCGCAAAGCCGTAGCGTTCGATTATGCTGTCGATATACTCGGGCGGGAAAGCTCTTCGGGCATACGCCGCTTCGCCGGTTAGGATAAAATCGCAAAGCGCCGTTACAGGCGTCAGCATACTCTCATCGGCAAAAACAGGGTTTGCGGTAGGCTCCGGCGTGGGAGTCGGCGTGGGCGTAGGAGTGGGAGTCGGCGTAGGCGTGGGCGTTGCCGTAGGAGTGGGCGTTGGCTTTTCGGGGCTGTG
>CALEPU010000240.1 GCA_937913075.1 uncultured Clostridia bacterium | reverse complement strand
ATCCGTGAAAAGCTGCTGGCCTTGAAGGAGCAGCAGAAGGAGAACAAGCGTATCTGCGGCAACTGCTACAACCGGGAATATGACGGCTATGTGTTCGTGGATGTGATGGGGAACATTTTTAATCCCCGGAATCTCAGCAGCAATTTCAGCAAGCTGCTGGAAATGAAAGGCCTGCGGCATATCCGCTTCCACGATCTCCGGCACAGCTGCGCCTCGCTGCTGCTGGCCAACGACGTGCCCATGAAGCAGATCCAGGAATGGCTGGGTCACAGCGACATCAGCACCACGGCGAACATCTACAGCCATCTGGACTATAAATCTAAGCTTACGTCTGCAAACGTTATGGACAATGTCCTGACTCTGCCGGAAACTGAGGCCGTCGGATGGCGAACGTGATTTCTTGCCGAAAATCATGTGCAGCAATGGCAGATTAGCAAAAAGAAAAGCCCAGTCATATGGGCGCAAAGCCTTGATATGACTGGGTTTTTCGCTGGCGGAGGGCGTGGGATTCGAACCCACGGACGGTTTTTGGCCGTCAAACGATTTCGAGTCGTTCTCGTTATGACCTCTTCGATAGCCCTCCGTATATCTCAACTGTTTTCCGTGCGCTGAGAAAATGCAAGAAAAACACGCAAGAACGATATGAAATTTTGAAATTCGATCCGGCGAAAACCCTTATAAATCAAGGATTTTCAGCGGAGAAAACGGCCAGAGCCAACGCGCATTTCGAGTCAGGTCCGTTATGACCACTTCGATACCGCTCCGTATTGGAGAGTATTATACAGCAGGGCGGAAGAAAATTCAAGTCCGGAGAAGATATATAAAGTGCAATTCCAATCGCAGTCCGATCGCAATTCTTATTTTGAATGATTTCAAGCTTATTTGAGCAAATCGGGGAGTATGACCTGCCATGCTTCCGTCAGGCGGTCGAGGCTCCACGCGGCATTGGCGGCGCTTGTGGACGGCAGGAGAGCGGCGCTGACGCCTGTGACGGGCAGTATGAATTTTCGATAGCATTCAAAGGCTGCTTTGCCATTACAGAATATGCTTTGGATACTCGTTATTTTGAGGAGCCGGTCGATATCGTTTGGCTTTGCATCTCGGATGCTTGCATCGGACGAGCCGCGCACCGTACAGCTTTTGATACAATCCCAGAGCGCTATGCCGTTTCTAAGCAGCATCGCACGTTTTTGCTCGATCGAAACGGGCGTCTCCTCCCCCGTCAGCGCGGCTGTAACGCGCCAGAAGCGGTTCTGCGGGTGACCGTAATAGAAACCCGTCTGTCTTGATCTTACCGAGGGAAACGAGCCCAAAATAAGCACTCGCGAATCCGCATCGCATACTGGCGGGAACGGGTGGCTGAGGCTTTCAAATTCCATGCTGCTCCTTTAAACAAAAAGGACGCCCGCGCGGAGCGCCCCAAATCGTATTGTAGTTTAACCGCCGATTATATAGAGATAAATCTGGGATATATCGCTGAAATCGACGCTGCCGTTCTGGTCGAAATCGGAGTTAAGTATGCCCTGCTCGGTAAGGCTGCCCTGACCGGTGAGATACAGATAGAGCAGCGAGATATCCGCGAAATCGACTGTGCCGTTACAGTCGGCGTCGCCGAGCAGCAGCGAGGAATCCTTGGTGTAGGTGACGGTGACGGTTATGCTGCCTGCGCCCATCACACCGGAGACCACCGCGATATCGGGGGTATAGCCGGAGACGGCGGGGCTCGCAACGCTGTAATTGGAGCCGTAGTTATAGAGCGCGGTGTAGGTGGTAGCCGCCGTTGAGCCGTTGGCATAGCGGTAGTATATAGTCAGACGGTAGCTGTTGACGGTATAGGTCGCGGTGACGACGGTATCGCCCGTGATATTGTTGAACGCCTTATCCCAGCCGGCGAAGGTATAGCCTGTGCGGGAGGGATTGGCAGGAGCGACTGCCGCGGAGCCTGCGGCTACCTGCTGGGTGGATAGCACCGTGCCGTCCCAATCCTTAAAGGTGACGGTGTAATAGGTCGTCTCGCCGTTGCCGAAGAGCCAGATGCCGTTGCCGGTGAGGGTGGAAACGAAGGGACCGTCGCCATCGGGGTTGCCGGTAAAGCCAAGGCCGAGCTTGCCGTAGGTGTTTTCACCTGCCATAAGCAGCTCGCCCTCGGGAGTTACAAGACCGGTCATGCGGTCGCCGCACTTGACGGCGACGTAGGAGCCGGAGGTCTGTACGAAGCTTGTGCCGGCAGTGCTGTAAGTAACGCTGCTGCCGTTGCCGAAGGCGCCGCGGTAATTGCTGCCGCAGAACCAAGCGGTGCCGTCCTGCTTCAAAACGCCGGTATGCCATACGCCCGCGCTGACCTGCGCGACGCCTGTAAGCACCTGCTTGGGAGAGGTGACGTCGGAGGTAGAGCCGTTGCCGCACTGACCGTAGGTATTATCGCCCCAGGTCCAGAGGGTGCCGTCGTTCTTTAAAGCGCAGGAGTGATAGCCGTTGATGCTGACGGCGGCTACGTTTGTGAGCACCTGCACGGGAGTCTTCTGCGTGGTGGTAGAGCCGTTGCCTACCTGACCGTGATCGTTCATGCCCCACATATAGAGAGTGCCGTCGGTTTTCAAAGCGGCGGAGTGTTCATAGCCTGCGGAGCACCATGCAACGCCGGTGAGTATCTGCTTAGGAGTGTAATTCTGGGTAGTGGTGCCGTCGCCCAGCTCGCCGAACACATTCTGCCCCCAAGTCCAGAGAGTGCCGTCGTTCTTGACGTACATGAAGTGCATACTGCCGAAGCTGACCTGTTTGACGTCAGTATCTACCTGAACGGGAGTGAGAGTGAACAGCGGGTTGCTGCCCTGATTGCCGGCGACGCCGTAATACTGCTGACCGACGAGCCAGAGGACGTCGTTATTGTCGATATACAGGGTGGTTTTGCCGTTTGCCTCGACAGCCTTTACGCCGTCGGCAAAGTTATAGGGCGAAGTGACGTTGGAAGCGGCGCCGCTGCCGTTGCCTGTCGGACCGTTGTAGTTATAGCCCCACGCATTGGCATGACCGCCGACGTGTACGGCGGCGGTGTGAGTACCGCCGAGGTCGAAATTCTGCCACTCCTGCTCGATATCGAGAGAGACAGTCCTATCTGCACGAGCAAAAGCACCGAGGGGCAAAACGAGCAATGCGGCGACGAGTATCGCCGATATCAGTTTTTTCATTGGAAAATTAAACCTCCGTTTTTCTTTGCTTGAATTATAACACCGTTCCGGAAAACAATCAATATTGCCGAGGTGTTTTTGTGAAAAAACGGTCGTGCTCCTCAAATGAGCGGCGTATGCACCGGCGCGGTATTTGCCGGGGATATTTTTCTTCGGCGTCTCGGGGCTTTATTGACATTCTCCGCACGCGATGCTATACTCTTTTCAGCTACATAAAGTCAGGGTCATTAGGGAATGCGGTGCAAATCCGCAGCAGTCCCCGCTGCCGTGTTCGGTAACGAAAGCCCCTCTGTGCCACTGTGCTCTTTGCATGGGAAGGCGGGGCAATTAGGCTTGAGCCGTGAGCCGGAAGACCTGCCCTGACCGTAATGTAACGGTGGCTTCCACGGGTGTGCGATGGCGCCTTATTTGTTGTGAAAGGCTTTTTCGCGGCAGGGCGTTCGTTTGCGTTCCACGACGAAGCCGCGGGGCGGCAGAGCCCCAACAAAAAAATTTACACGGAGGTATGTAAAATGAAGCTCTGCAAAAAACTTTTGGCTGCGGTAATAGCCGCGGCAATGCTCTGCTGCTGCTTCGCGGGCGTCAGCGCCGAGAGCAGCCGTGCAGAAGTACCCGAGGGGTACGATTTCAACGTTTATATGGACTTTGAGGCGTTCACGCTTGGCTGGGGCTTTATCGCGGAGCCCTTTGCCGTGCCCGCCAACGAGGGCGAAAACGTGGCGCAGGTCACTCTGCGCGCGCTTGAAACGCTCGGGCTCGAGTGCAGCTACGGCGGCACCGCCGAGGAAGGCTTCTATTTGAAAGGCATAGAGCACGCCGAGGGCGAGCCCAACGTGCCCGCTTACCTTATGGAGCAGATGCTTGCCTACCCCGCCTGGGCGGAGGAAAACATGGGTTACTCCTTCGGTGAGTGGACCGGAGCCGCAAGCGGCGACGGTATGCTGGGCGAATATGATTACAGCGGTTTTGCCGGCTGGATGTTTGCGATCGACGACGTTTCCGCCTCTGTCGGCGCAGACGGCGTCACCGTTGAAGACGGTGCGATGTACCGCTGGATGTTCTCCGTTTACGGCTGGGGCATGGATTGCGGCCTTAACGACGGCTGGGGCATGTTCCCCGCTTTTGACAATCCCGCCGAGGGCGTTGTGCGCTCCGAGGTCATGAAGCAGTATGTTGAGCTTGCCGCCGACAGCTTTATCGCTCCCAAGTACGAGGAGGGCGGCGCAGCATACGAGGCAAAGACCGCGTTCATTGATACTGTCGGCAATATCGCATCCTCGCAGGAGGAGATCGACGCCGCGTTTGCAGCTTTGTTTGATGCGAGCTATGACTTTGACGTTTACGTCGATTTTGAGGCGTTCACTCTCGGTTGGGGCTTTATTCTGGAGCCCGTTGCCGTTCCCGCAAACGAGGGCGAGAACATTGCAATGGTAACCGTTCGTGCGCTCGATATGGCAGGCATTGCCTACAACCACAGCGGCAAGGTGACCGGCGCCTTCTACCTTAAAGGCGTCGGCTGCGATGAAACCTTGCCCAACGTACCCGAGGAGCTTATGGATGAGATCCTCGCCTACCCCGCATGGTCGGAGGAGCTTTACGATTACAGCTTCGGCGAGTGGACGGGAGCCTATACCGACGACGGGCTTCTGAGCGAGCAGGAGTACAGCACCTTCGCGGGCTGGATGTTTGCCGTTAACGACGCGCTCGGCGATACCGGCGCCGACGGCATTGCGGTTGCCGAGGGCAGCATCTACCGCTGGATGTTCTCCATCTACGGCTGGGGCATGGACATCGGCATGAGCGACGGTTGGGGCATGTTCCCCGATTACAACAACGAGGCGTTGGAGACCGCAAGGGCCGAGTCGCTCTGCGGCTATGCCGAGCTTGCAAACGACCCCGAGCTCGCCGCTATGATGGCGGAGGGCGGCGAGGCTCACGAGGCTTACGTCGCCTTTATGGACGCCATGTGCGACCTCGACACCACTCAGGAGGAGCTTGACGCGGCATACGCTGCACTGCTCGGCGCTCTTCATAAGCTCATGGGCGACGTCGATCTTAACGGCGAAATCACCGGCAACGACGCGCTGACCCTGATGCGCTATGCGCTCAGCCTTATCACGCTGACCGACGAGCAGCTTGCGCTTGCCGACTTTAACGGCGACGGCGCCGTCAACGCGCTCGACGCTCTGCTCATAATGCGCTCCGCAATGGGTCTGCTGTGAAAAGCAATATCAAAATAAGAATATGCGCGGTACTGCTCGTCCTGCTGATTGGGGCGTGCGGCGCCGCGCCCTGCCTTGCCGGCGGAGCGGATTATCAGGCGCAGTACGGCGCGGTGCTCAATTACCTGCACGGCTCAGCGCCCGCCTTCGGCTCCGTCGGCGGCGAGTGGAAGGTGCTTGCGCTTGCAAGGAGCGGCAGGTACGAGCTTGACTCGGAGTACTTTGCGAACTATTATAGCTCGATAGAGGCTTACGTCGCCTCGGTCGGTTCGGATAAGCTTCACCCTTCAAAATCGACTGACAATTCGAGGCTTGTTATCGCGCTGACCGCAATTGGCAAGGACGCGAGGAACGTTGCGGGCTTTGACCTTACAGCGCCCATAAAGGAGCTCGACTACGATAAAAAGCAGGGCATAAACGGCGTTATATATGCCCTTATTGCGCTCGGTACAAGGTCTGATTATGCCGACAGTACGGTAAAAAACACGCTCGTTGATTTTATTCTTGGGCGGGAATTATCCGGCGGCGGCTGGTCGCTCGGCAACATGTTTGACCCCGATATGACCGCTGCGGCGATAACCGCGCTTGCGCCATACGGGAAAGCTTCCGCCGCGATAGGGCGTGCTGTCAGCAGGCTCTCCGAGGCACAGCGCAGCGACGGTGGGTTTGAATCCATGGGCATTTACAACTGCGAGAGCTGTGCGCAGGTCGTGCTGGCGCTCTCTGCAATAGGCGCGGACTGCGATACCGACGCAAGGTTTATCAAGGACGGCGGCTCACTTTTAGACGCGCTGTGCTCCTTTTATACGGGGCAGGGCTTCGCTCACACCGAGGGCGGCTCCCTTAACGTCATGGCTTCGGAGCAGGCGGCATATGCGCTCTGCGCTTATGACAGGTTTAAAAAGGGACGCACCGACCTTTTTGACATGAGCGACGTACAGCCCAAGCCCACGGCAGCGCCTACCGCAGCGCCGACCGCTGCTCCCACCTCTGCGCCGACTGCGGCTCCGACCGCAGCTCCCACTGCGGTTCCGACAACATCGCCTACGACGGCTCCGACCGCCGAATTGACAGCGGCGCCGACTTCGGGCGGAGCGGAGGAAACCGCTCCCGCGCCGACGGAGGAAGCGACGGAAGGTCCTTCGGAAATGCCGACTGACGCTCCGGAACCGACAGCCGAGCCTGCCGGCAGCACTGATGTCACTGAGTTGCCTGCGGCAGACGCTACCGAATTGCCGGACGCCGCGGATGAAGAGCCCTCCCCCGCCCCCGCAGGTGAGGCTGACGTCCACGGCGATCCCGGCAGCGATCGCGAGGGTTCCGCCGCGCCTTATATCATAGGCGCCGCCGCTGTTGTTATATTGGCTGCCGGCGCGCTGCTTCTCATTAAAAAACGCAAGGGCAGGTAATGACCGATGCTAAAAAAAGCCGTTTCCCTGTTAATTATTCTCGCTTCCCTTTTCGCCCTCTGCGCCTGCGAAAGCGGTTCGGACGAGCAAAGCGATTTCGATATGCACTGTACGCTTTACGTGGAGTGCGCAGATATCTTATCGCATATTGAAGATTTTGACGAGGACAAGCTCGAGGTGCTGCCCGAGGACGGCGTCATAATCGCGCTGACCGAGGTCGGCTTTAACGAGGGCGAGTCCGTATACGACATAATTCGCAGGGAGACCAAGCTCCGCGGCATACACATGGAGGCGAGCTACACGCCCATTTACAACAGCGCATATATCGAGGGCATCAACAACATTTACGAGTTTGACTGCGGCGCTTTGAGCGGATGGACTTACAGCGTGAACGGCAGCTTCCCCCACTACGGCTGCTCGCAATACTACCCCGAGGACGGCGACCTGCGCCGCCTCTTGTTGAAACACTCGCGCCAGG
>CALEPU010000239.1 GCA_937913075.1 uncultured Clostridia bacterium | reverse complement strand
GGCGCTATGCACCTTGCCGACAACGCCTACGCAGGCAGCGCAAGCTACTATCGCATGGCGCAAAAGATAGAGGAGATACTTGGCAAAAAGTACTTCCTGCCGGTGCATCAGGGCAGGGCGTGCGAGCACATGCTGGCAAGGTCCTTTGTCAGCGAGGGCAGCGTGGTTCCGACCAACTTCATCTTCGGCACTGCGGCGACGCAGATACGCCTTATGGGCGGCAGCATGGTGGAGATGCTCTGCGCCGAAGGGCGCGAAACCGGCGGCACTGCTCCCTTCAAGGGGGATTTTGATATAGCGCTTTTGAAGGAGCTCTTTGACAAAACGCCCGCCGAAAGGCTGCCCTTCGTCCGCATCGAGGCGGGTACGAACCTCATCGGCGGTCAGCCCATATCGCTTGACAATATTAAAAAGGTTGCCGCGCTCTGCCGCGAAAAGGGCGTGCGCAGCGTGCTGGATATGAGCCTCGTTATGGACAATCTGCACTTTATCAAGGTGCGCGACGAGAGCCGCAGGGATAAGTCTGTACGCGAGATAATGCGTGAGATGGCGGACGCCGTCGATATGGTCTATTTCAGCGGACGCAAGCTGGGCTTTGCAAGAGGCGGCGGTATCTGCACCAACAACGAGGCGGATTTCAAGCGTGTGCGCGGGTTCGTCGCCTGCTATGAGGGCTTCCCCACGTTTGGCGGTATGTCCAACGCCGAGATGGAGGCGATGCGCGTCGGTCTCGAGGAGACCATGGACGAGAACGTCGTATCGCAGGGACCGGATTTCATCGAGTATATGGTAGAGGAATTTAAAAAGCGCGGCGTGCCCGTGGTAACTCCCGCCGGCGGTCTCGGCTGCCATCTGGATGCAGACCGTTTCTGCTCTCACCTTGATAAAAAGGATTTCAGAGGGGCTGCGCTTGCCGCCGCCGTCTACATAGTAAGCGGCGCCCGCGGCATGGAGCGCGGACTTTCCAGCGAGGACCCGACAGCCTCCGTCGCCCCCTTCGAGCTGGTGCGTCTTGCCGTGCCGCGCAGGGTCTATACCCTCTCCCACATCACCTACGTGATCGACAGGGTGACCTGGCTCTATAACCACAGGGAGCTCATCGGCGCCATGCGCTGGGAGGACGAAAGTATAGCAGTTCATTCCTTCATAGACTGCCTGCGTCCCGCCTCCGATTGGCGCGAGAAACTCGCCGCCGCCTATCTTGCAGAGGGCTTGGAGTGAGCCGCAAGTATTGATAATAATAAAACGAGCATCGCAGGACGGCCCCGAGAGGTCGTCCTTCCAAATTTCCTTCCTAATTTCCTTCTTAAAAAACTGTTTACAAACGCGGCATTGTGTACTATAATATTTATTTGTAAATGCTATGAACGGGACAGGTGAGTCGCTGCACGGCACAAGCGATCCGCAGGCGGTGGGAGTGCGGAGGTACGGCAGGGCTTCATATCACCCGGGAGCAGGAGCGGTGAAGCAAAACGTGTGTAATCGCTTTCGTGTGTCCGCGTTAAGGATATTGAGCGCGCGGGGCTTTTGTTCCGCGAACTCGGGTGGTACCGCGTTTATTGACGTCCCGGGGTTATCCCTCGGGGCTTTTATTTTAAAAAAGAATTCTGTGAAAGGAAGTTTCAATATGTACAAGAAGGTTTCGGCTTCCATGGATTTCGTCCCGCGCGAGCAGGAGGTTTTGAAATTCTGGAAGGAAAACAAGATCTTTGAGAAATCCGTCAAGCTGCGCGAGGGAGCGCCGGATTACACCTTTTACGACGGTCCGCCAACGGCGAACGGCAAGCCGCACATAGGTCATGTTCTGACAAGATCCATGAAGGACATAATCCCAAGGTACCGCACCATGAAGGGCTATAACGTGCTGCGCAAGGCGGGCTGGGATACCCACGGTCTGCCCGTCGAGCTGGAGGTGGAAAAGCTTTTGGGTCTTGACGGCAAGGAGCAGATCGAGGACTACGGCGTACTTCCCTTCATTCAAAAGTGCAAGGAGTCCGTATGGAAATACAAGGGCGAATGGGAAGAGATGAGTGACGCCGTCGGCTATTGGGCCGATATGGAGAACCCCTACGTCACCTACACCGACGACTATATCGAGTCCGTATGGTGGGCTTTGAAGACCATCGACGACAAGGGTCTTTTATACAAGGGACACAAGATAGTGCCCTACTGCCCGCGCTGCGGCACCGCGCTTTCCTCTCACGAGGTAGCGCAGGGCTACAAGGACGTCAAGGAGACCTCCATATTCATCACCTTCCCTGTAAAGGGCATGGACGACGGCACTCAGCTTATCGCTTGGACGACCACTCCTTGGACGCTGCCTTCAAACGTGGGTCTTTGCGTCAACGCCGACGAGGAATACGTTAAGGTTGAAAAGGACGGGCAGCGCTACATAATGGCGCACGCCCTTGTCGAAAGCGTACTTGGCGAGGGCTGCGAGGTATTGGAAACCTATCGCGGCTCCGACCTCGAGGGCTTGGAGTATGAGCCTTTATTCGACTTCCCCGTTAATCACGGCGGCAAAAAGGGCTGGCGCGTCGTTTCCGACGGTTACGTCACGCTCACTGACGGTACCGGCATAGTACACCTTGCTCCCGCATTCGGCGTGGACGACGGCAGGGTAGGCAAAAAATGGGATCTGCCCTTTGTGCAGAACGTCAATGCCAAGGGCGAGCTCGCGGGCGGTACGCCTTGGGACGGCGTGAACGTTAAAAAAGCCGACAAACTTATCATTGCCGACTTGAAGGAGCGCGGCAGGCTCTATAAGGAGCTTATGTACGAGCACAGCTATCCCTTCTGCTGGCGCTGCGATACTCCGCTCATTTACTTCGCGCGCGGCGGTTGGTTCATCGAAATGACCAAGCTGCGCGACAAGCTTTTGGATTTCAATAAGCGCATCAACTGGATCCCCGAGTCGATAGGCGAGGGGCGAATGGGCAACTTCCTCGAAAACGTCATCGACTGGGCGGTCACGAGGGAGCGTTACTGGGGCACGCCCCTGCCCGTGTGGCAGTGCGAGAAATGCGGGCATCATCACACCGTAGGTTCCAGAGAGGAGCTTTTGAAGCTCTTCCCCGACGCCGATCCCGATATAGAGCTGCACAAGCCGATGCTCGATCCTCTCACCATGACCTGCCCCGAGTGCGGCGGAACAATGAAGCGCGAGCCCGTAGTTATAGACTGCTGGTTCGACTCGGGCTCGATGCCGTTTGCTCAGTGGCATTATCCGTTTGAGAACGTGGAGGAGTTCAAAAAGCACTATCCCGCGGACTATATCTCCGAGGCTGTGGATCAAACCCGCGGCTGGTTCTATACGCTGAACGCGGTCGCCGCATGCCTCTTCGACGAGCCTGCCTTCAAGAACTGCATAGTATTGGGGCTCGTTTGCGATAAGGACGGCAAGAAGATGTCCAAGCACGTCGGCAACGTAGTAGCGCCTAAGGACGTTTTAACAAAGCAGGGCGCGGACGCCGTGCGCTGGTACTTCTATACTGCGTCCTCGCCGTGGCTTCCCAGCCGCTTCTCCGGCGAGGCGGTATCGGAGTCGCAGAGGAAGTACATGGGTACGCTGTGGAACACCTACGCCTTCTATATCCTCTATGCCGATATCGACGAGTTCGACCCGACGAAGCACGCGCTTCGCCGCGAGAACCTTTCCGTTATGGATAAATGGATACTTTCCAAGCTCAACACCCTTATCAGGAAGGAGGACGAGTATCTTGACTCTCTGCGCATAACCGAGGCGGGGCGCGAGCTTGCCGCGTTTGCGGACGACCTTTCCAACTGGTACGTAAGGCGCGGGCGCGAAAGGTACTGGGGTAAGGATATGACGCCCGACAAGGAGGCGGCATACATGACCCTCTACACTGTGCTCGAAACAATGTCAAGGCTCACCGCTCCCTTCACCCCCTTCATGGCGGAGCAGATGTATCAGAACCTTGTCCGCACCTGCGATAAGAACGCTCCCGAGAGCGTCCATTTAACGGATTATCCCGTATGTGACGAGAGCTTTATCGACTCCGAGCTCGAGCGCGATATGGAAGCGGTTTACCGCATAGTAGTGCTGGGCAGGGCGGCAAGGGCGCAGTCCAACATCAAGAACCGCCAGCCTCTTTCCGAGCTTTACGTTCAGGGCATAGAGCAGCTTCCCGAAATGTACGACGAGATAATCGAGGGCGAGCTGAACGTGAAGGACGTAAAATACGTGTCCGATGCATCGGGCTTCATCACCTACCGCGTAAAGCCTCAGTTGAAGCTTCTTGGGCCGAGGTACGGCAAGGTGCTGCCGAAGATAAACAACTACCTGCAAAACACGGAAGGCGTAGGCAACGCCTGCGTCGCCGCGCACGCCTCCGGAAAGCCTTATGAATTTGAGCTCGAGGGTCAGGTCATTTCCCTCAACGCGGAGGACGTGCTCGTCGATACCGTCAAGAAGGAGGGCTTCTCCTCCGTTTCCGAGCGCGAGCTGACCGTCGTTTTGAACACCTCGCTCAATGAGGCGCTTATCGAGGAGGGTTACGTCAGGGAGGTCGTCTCCAAGGTGCAGACCATGCGCAAGGAGGCTGATTTCGAGGTGACGGATCATATCAATATCTTCGTCAGCGGCAACGACAGCATAGCCGAAATAATCCGCAAAAACGCCGAGAGCATCTGCTCCGACACGCTTGCCGAGAACGTGATCTACAACGCGGGCGGCTCTTATGAAAAGGAATGGGATATCAACGGCGAAATGATAACCATGGGTGTTGAAAGGCTATGAAAAGGTTTTTGAAGCGTGCTCTCGCCGCGCTGCTTGCTTTTTGCACGGCGCTGCTCGTTTTCGCGGGCTGCACTCAGGATCCCGAGAAGGAGCGCGCCAAGGCCTATTACGACCTCGCTGTCGAGGCTTATAATAATAAGGATCTTTTGACCGCGAGGGAGTATTTTATCGCTGCGGATGGCTACGGCAATTCAAAGACCTTTATTGAGGCGATAGACGAGTATGAGCGCATTTACCTCGAGGCCGTGCAGCAGCTCGAGGCCAAGGATTATGACGCGGCAAAGGCAAGCTTTGAGGCGGTTCGCGATTACTCCAACGCCGAGGATTACCTTGTCTACATCAACGACTTAAAAGCATTTTACGAGGATGGGCTGAGGCTTTACTCGGAGGAGGATTTCGAGCTTTCGCGTGAGCGCTTTGTACAGAGCTGCGACTACGGCAGGGCGGCGGAATACATCGCCAGCATCGACGCGATGGAAAGCAGGTATCAGGACGCTATGCGCCTCTATCGCGAGCAGCACTATAATGCCGCAATAGCAGCCTTCGAGGCGATCGGCGCGAACTATAAGGATACCTATGACATGATCTCCGTCTGCTACGGCGAGCTGGAGCACGCAGGCGTCAGCATCACCGATTACCTCACCGCATATTTGAAAAGCAACGGCGACGAGAACGAGCAGGTTTCCTTCGTCATGACCGACGTCAACGAGACCGGCTTTATGGTATCCGATACCAAGGGCATGCTCTTCACGGGCAGCACCGACGTGTACGGAATAGTACAGAGCATTGCCTTCTGGGTGGACGACAATATAGTCGTCGAAAAGGGCAGGGCTTACGTCGACCGTCTGCTCGCTCACTGCATAAGGGCGCTCGATATCGAGATGATGAGCTATTCCGACGTTCTCGCCAATATTGCCGAATACACCGACGGCAAGGCGACCTACGGCAATTTCTCCTTCGAGCTCAGCTACGAGGACAGCGGTCACGCCGTGCTGAACGCAAGGTATATCTACGGCAGCGCGGAGGAATAGGCTTGTGACAAAGGTATGAATTGATAAGTCTTTACCCATAACAAAAAGCTCGGGCAGCCTCACCGCAGGCCGCCCGACTTTTTTACTTTTGTATTTTAGGAAGGAAGAAAACCACAACGCGGGAACTCTCGCACTTTTATTCCCTTGTCACTTATATAACGCACGTATATGCGTTTAGGTTGCACTTTTTTCACTGAAAATAAAAAATATATTATTTTGAGCGCGCATCAGGCGTCGCAGCCCGTCTTTTTTCTCAATATGCGCAAGGCGTTTTCAAGCTCGTCGGGCAGCGGCGCGTAAAACGTCATAAGCTCGCCCGTTGAAGGATGAGTAAGCCTCAGCTCGCCCGCGTGGAGCGCCTGCCCCTCAATACCGAGCTTGTTTTTGCCCCTGCCGTAGACCTCATCGCCCACGAGCGGGTGCTTGATGTATGCCATATGTACCCTTATCTGGTGCGTGCGTCCGGTCTCGAGCCGCACCTTTAAAAGCGTGATATCCTGCTCGGGATACAGACGGAACCGCTCCAAAACCTGCCAATGTGTCACGGCGCTCCTGCCCTCGGGGTCGACTGCCATGCGCTTTCTGTCGTTCTTCGCCCTTGCGATAGGCTCTCTTATACTGCCGCTGTCCTCTTTAAAATTGCCCTCCGCAAGCGCAAAATACACGCGCGCTGCGGAGTGGGTTTTAAGCTGCTCGGAGAGCGAGGCATGAGCCGCGTCGTTCTTTGCTATAACGAGCAGCCCGCTCGTCATGCGGTCTATCCTGTGCACAATGCCCGGGCGAAGCTCTCCGCCTATGCCCGAAAGATCCTTTATATGATAGAGCAGGGCGTTGACGAGCGTGCCGTCGGGATTGCCCGCGGCGGGATGGACCACCATACCCTTGGGCTTGTTAATGACCGCTATGTCGGCGTCCTGATAGACTATTTCGATGGGGATATCCTGCGGAAGTGTTTCCGTTACGGCAGGCGGGGGCGGTGTGACGGAAATAATATCGCCCGAGCGAAGCTTCCTTTTGCCGACCGTTTCGCGGTCGTTTAAAGTGATATCCCCGCTGTCTATGAGCCTTTGCACCGCATTGCGTGAAAAGGGCAGCACCGACGCCGCATACGCGTCGAGCCGCTGTCCTGCCGCCTGATCGGGCACGGTGAGCTCTATCGTGTCGAGGGTATCAACGGTGTTTTCGCTCATCGTTCCTCCGAGCCTTCCTGCTTTTTCTTCTTGTCGTCGGCAAAGAGCAGCTCGGCAAACCTGTGTCCGGGCTTTGTTAAAAGCAGCGTGACCGCAAGCAGTATGCCGCCGCAGGTAACGCCGATATCCGCCACGTTGAAAATGGGGAATTCCATAAACTCGGTATGGATAAAATCCCTGACGCCGCCGAGGACTATCCTGTCGATAAGGTTGCCGACCGCGCCGCCCAATATCATTGCGAGGGCTATGGCTATCGCGCCGGGCATTTGGCGGCGGTACTTGAAATACAGCGCGGCGAGTATCGCGCAGGTCAATATAGTCACCGCCGAGAGAATTATCACCGAGCCCGCCTTGTCGCTCAGCATGCCCCATGCCATGCCTCGGTTGAGCTCGCCCGGGGAGAGTATGCCGACTACGCCCGGAATAAGCGCCAGCTCCCTGCCGTAGAGCAGGAGCTTTGTCGCCTGATCCGCCGCGACGAAGAAAACGAAAACAGCTATAACTATGCCTGTCATTATAAAAAACGCCTTTCAGTCGTAAGCTTGGGAAGAACGCCCTCCCTTGCTCTATTTTATCATGTGTCGGCGGTTGCTTGCAAGCCCGCGATATGATAAAATGATAGCGTATGAAAAAAGTCCGCCTTGCATCGCTGATATTGTGTTTTCTGCTCTGCTTCTGCACCTTTATGCAGGGCTGTGTATTCTCGCACGAGATACCCGGGACGGAAGATATCGCGGCTGCGCTCGTAACAAGAGAGCCCATCGCGGCCTTTGAGTCCGGCACCTTTGCGCCCGCGCCCAAGGCTCCAACGCCGGAGCCGACTTGCACGCCGGAGGCAACTGCCGTGCCCGAGCTTGCGACCCCATATATCAGCAGCGAATATCCGCTTGCTCCCAAGAGCCGCCGCACTGTGGCGAACGGCATGTATCCCGAGGAGGCAAGGCTCAATTACGATCCCGATAAATTCCGCTGTGTGGTCGATCTTACCAACCAGTGCGTTTTCATTTACGAAAAGGATGCGGCGGGCAATTATACCGTGCTGGTGCGCGAGATGATAGCCTCCTGCGGGACTGCGCAGAACCCCACGCCCGTCGGCGTATTCAAAATGCAGAACGATTACAAGCGCTTCGGCTATTTCGTCAGGTTTTATTGCTACGCTCAATATTGGTCGCTCGTCACGGGCAGGATATACTTTCACTCGATACCCTATCTGCAAAGGGACTCACGATACCTCGACGTGGAAGGGTTTTATCAGCTTGGCTCGCCCGCCTCGCACGGGTGCATACGCCTGCTGCCCGACGACGCGCACTGGGTCTACCTTTACCTATGCCCCGGCACCACTGTGGAGATAACGCGCAGCCGCCCCTACGATGAAGACCTGCGGGCAAGGCTGCTTTTAATAGAGCTGCCCGTGCCGGACGCGTACGAGATAGCTGGGCAATAATAATTCAGGAGCATAATATGTCGCGCACATGGACTGAAAAGCAATACGAGGCGATCACCGCGGAGGGCGACCTTTTGGTATCCGCCGCGGCGGGCGCAGGCAAAACGGCGGTTTTGACCGAGAGGATAGCCCGCCTTATAAGCGAGGGCGTGCGGGTGGAGGAGCTGCTCGTTGTGACCTTTACCAAGGCTGCCGCCTCCGAAATGAAGGCGCGAATAGAAGCAAGGCTTTACGAGCTTGCGGCAGGCGCCTCGGCTTCGGGCAGGGATGAGGACTCGGCAAGGCTTTTGCGCGCCGCCGCCTCATGCGAGCGCGCGAACATATCGACCATACACAGCTTTTGCATGAACGTGCTGCGCCGCAACTATCACGAGGCGGGGATGGATCCGGGCGCTGCCGTTGCCGACAGCACGCGGGCTGAGCTTTTAGCCTCCGCCGCTATGGACGAGGTGCTCGAAAACGCCTTTGACTCAAACGAGAAGCAGCCCGACGCAGACCTTAAAGCGCTTTTGACGGCGGTGGGAAACGACGACAAGCTTGCCGTGCTCATTCGCCGCCTCTACGATCACGCCGCCGCAAAACCGGAGCCGGACGAGTGGCTCGATATGGCGGTACGCATTTACGGCGAGGGCTTTACAGCCTGCAAGGACAGGATAACCGGCGACCTCATAGAGCACGCGCGGCGCGAGCTGCAAACACATTTCGATACCGCAAGGGCGCTGCGGCTCGAGCTTCCCGAGGAATACACCGGCGCGCGCGCCGCGCTTTCCGAGGATATGGATACCCTGCTCGCGCTTATGATACAGCCCGATTACGAAAGCTTCCGCGCAGGGCTTTTCGGCATTGCTCTTGCAAGGCTCTCCTGGCCGCGAGGCACCGACGAGGATATAAAGCAGCCGTACAAATACTACCGCACAAAATTAAAGGACTGTCTCAACAAATTCAAAAAGCTATTCGCATTTTCATTGGAGGATGAGGCGCGTTTTGCCGCAAAGCTCGCTGGGCCCGTCGCCTGCCTGCGGCGGCTTGTGGGTGAATTCGGAGATAAGTTCTCCTCCCTTAAAGCCGAGGAGGGGCTGATAGATTACACCGACATGGAGCAGCTCACTCTGCGTGTTCTCAAAAACCCCGCCATCGCCGAGGAATACAGGCAGAGGTTCAAATACGTTTTTATTGACGAGTATCAGGATATCAATCCCGCTCAGGAGGCGATACTTGCCGCCGTATCCCAAGGCAACCGCTTTATGGTCGGCGACGTTAAGCAGAGCATATATCGTTTTCGTCAGGCGGAGCCGGCGATATTTCTCGAAAAATACAATACCTACGACGGCTCAGGAGGCAGGAGGCGCATCGACCTCAACCGCAATTTCCGCAGTGACAACGCCATTTTGGAAAGCGCGAACCATTTGTTCTCGCAGCTCATGCGCGGCGAGGACGTTGGCGAGATAGACTATGCCGACAATGCCGCGCTCGTCTCCGGCAGGGAGGGCGAAGCGGCTTCGGGCCTCGTGCGGCTCGTTATTATAGAGCAGAGCGGCAAGGAAAAGAACGACCTTAATGATGAAGCCACGGGCGAAGCCTTGGAGGAAACAGCCGACAGCACAGCCAAAGACGCCGGCGACGGGCCCGAGGACGAAGCCGCCGAGGAGGACGCCGCGGCTGTTGAGGCGGCGTATGCCGCGCGTCGGATACTCGACATGATGGCGAGCTTCTCTATAAACGAGGGCGGTGTTTCGCGGCGCTGCCGCTGGAGCGATTTTGCCGTGCTGCTGCGCTCGGCAAAGTCCGTCGCAAGGCGCTGGCTAAGCGTGCTCTCCGACGCGGGCATACCCTGCGTATCGACCCTCGGCGGAGGCTTTTTCGAAGCCGTCGAGGTGCGCGTGTTCATGGATCTTCTGCGCATTATAGACAACCGCAGGCAGGACATCCCGCTGCTCGCCGTGATGCGCTCGCATATTTACTCCTTCACCGACGAGGAGCTGATACATATAAGGGCGGATTACGAGGGCGAGGATATGCTCGACAGGGTGACCGCTGCGGCAGCGGACGGGAAGCAGCCTAATTGGAGCATAAAATGCCGCCGCCTGCTCGAGGATACCGAGAGGTGGAGGCAGCTCTCACGACTGATGAGCGTGGACGAGCTCATAGGGCTCCTGCTCGACGAAACGGGGTTTGAAGCCTACTGTGCCGCGCTCTCCGGCGGCGAGGCGAGGAGCGCAAATTTGCAGGCGCTTTGGGAGCGCGCACGCCATATCGCGGCAAACGGCGGTTACGGGCTTGCGGCGTTCATAAGCTATATGGACGAGGCGAAGGCTCAGGCTTCCATGGAGGCGGCGCAGACCCCTTACGCCGACGCAGTGCGGCTGATGACCGTCCACGGCAGCAAGGGACTCGAATTCCCGATAGTATTCCTTGCGGGAGTTACCAAGCGCTTCAACATGAATTTTAAAAGGGACGTCGGTATTTTCGACCCCGAGCTCGGCATAGGTCTCTGCTCCGTTTACGGCGACAGGAGCGCAAAATGCCTTTTACAGCGCGCTATTGCGTACCGCGAGTCCGTAAGGCTCACGGCTGAGGAGATGCGGCTTCTGTACGTTGCGCAGACGAGGGCAAAGCACGCGCTTTATATGCTTGGAGCAAAAAAGGACGCCGCAAAATATGCGGCGGAGCACATGCGTCCTCTTAACGAAGCCTCGGTCATGAACGCGCGCTGCTATGCCGACTGGCTGCTCGGCGCATACCTGCCGCACGGCGGGGAAAGCGGGACGGCGGTACGTCTTGAAGGCGGCGCCGAGATAGGCTTTTATATCGAGCCCGCGCCGCAAACGGAGCTCGCGGCACGCGGCATGTCGCAGGAGCGCTTTGACGAGTGGCGGCAGGAGGCGGCGTTTGCGGACTGTTCCTCGGTAGAGGCAAAATTCAAAAACGATTATCCCATGCAAAAGGAGACGGAGCTGCCGTCCAAGCTCTCGGTAACGGGACTGGCTCTGCACAATATGCCTGCTGCGCAGAACGCGGCGGCACAGGCGGCGCAAACGGTCGCCGGTTCACAGCCGGTGCAGCTTCGCGAGCGCCCGCGCTTCATGCAGGACGACAAGCCGCTGACCGGCGCGGATATAGGCACGCTTACGCACAGGCTGATGCAGCTCATATCAATACGCCCGCACACCGCCCAAAGCATCGAAGCCGAGCTTGCGGCGCTGACCGCCAAGGGCGCTTTCACCGAAACGGAGGCTCAGGCGATACGCAAAGGAGCAGTGCTGCAATTCTTCTCCTCCGACCTCGGGCAAAGGCTCATCGCCTCGCCGAGAGTCGAGCGCGAAAAGGAGTTCAACCTCATGATGGAGGCGAACAGGCTGATCTCCTCCGAATCCGCCGCCCCGATAATGCTCCAAGGCGTTATCGACTGCTGCTTTATCGAGGACGGCGCTTGGGTGCTTATAGACCACAAGACCACAAGAGTAGAGCCAAACCGCACCGCAAGGACCGTGGCTGAGCAGTACCGCCGCCAGTTAGAGCTCTACGCCGAGGCGCTGGAACGCCTGACGGGTATCCCCGTAAGGCAGAAATACGTCTATATGCTCTCGGCAGGCGAGGCTGTGGAGCTTAAATAGCGGGGTCTTGATGCGGAAAGAGAATACTGCTGCGGAGGAAGCGCTTCCCCTGCGGGCTCGCCGTGACGAAGCCAATGCTCAAAACAGTTCTCCTCGATCCCCTATACACTAATTATACCGAACAATCGTTCCAATGTCAAGAGCTTATTTGAACGATTGTTCGATTTTTTGTCTTTGCATTCAACTCCTGCGAGAAGGTTATCCACATCCCCCGAATTTGTGCCTTGTCCGCTGTATAAAAAACGACAGCCCCCCATACTCAACTCTGACAGGCGATATATAAACTAAATATATATAAACTGTGAGTCGCACTTCGTTCGACTCACTCAATAAGGGCGATCGGCGGGAAAGGAAAGCGAGAGAGAAGCCGTTTACACACATTGGATTTTTTATAAACGGCTTTGAGGTTGACTTTATCGAACTAATGTGCTATAATAAAACTATGGGAATATGAGCTCCGGCAAGG
>CALEPU010000238.1 GCA_937913075.1 uncultured Clostridia bacterium | reverse complement strand
GCTTTACCGTAACGAGCCTTCGGCGCGGACTTTCCGCATATCAGGCGCGGCTCGGTGCGGATATCGTCGTCGTCCCCTCTTCCGCCAAGGGTCACGGCAGTGTGAACGAAATTCTGCTGCAGGGCATAACGGGCAATTACTATATGTCCGGCAAGGAGATAGAAAAGATCGAGGCAACGGAGGGCATAGAGGCTGTCACGACGCAGTTTTTTCTGACGTCCGCAAAGGCGAGCTGCTGCTCGACACGCGTTCAGATAATCGGATTTGATCCCGAAACGGATTTCTCGATCCTCCCCTGGATAGGCGAAAGCTATCAGGCCGCCGTTTCCGACGGGGACGTGATAGCGGGCAGCAATATCAACGTCCCGCCGGACAGAACCATAACCTTTTACGGGCATAGCTACCGTGTGGCGGCACAGCTTGCAAAGACCGGCACGGGGCTTGACAGCGCGGTCTACACGAACATGAATACGATCCGGCAGATGGCGGACAGCGCCTCGAATTTACTCGAAACGGATCCGTTCAGGGGCGTCAACGTTCGCACGGCGGCTTCGGCAGTGCTGATCCGCGTTGCGGACGGATATTCGATAGAGGACGTTGCGGGCGATATCAATATCCATATAACAAAGGTGCAGGCAACCCCCGCGAAGAGCATGGTCTCGGCAATCTCCGAAGGACTCGGCGGCGTTTCAAGGATCATCGGTCTGCTTGTCGGCGCCGTCTGGGTACTCGCATTGATAATTCTTATCGTCGTATATGCTCTTGTTTCAAACGAACGGAGGAAGGAATTTGCGATCCTTCGCATCATGGGCGCATCACGAAAAATGCTGTTCAGGATAATGAGCATGGAAGCCGCGCTGATCGGCGCGATAGGCGCTGTTCTCGGACTGACAGTCGGGCTTATTGCGGCGGCGCTGCTTTCGGGTCGTCTGCAAAGCGCACTGAATTTGCCTTTTTCAACGCCTGCGTGGGGAACCATGCTCGTTTTGGCCTTGGGTGCGTTTGCGATCGCCGTGCTTGCGGGGCTCGTAACCGCCCTGCTTTCGGCGCGGCGCATTACAAAAAGCGAAACGGGGCTGCTGCTGAGGGAGGATGGCTGATATGAAACTGGAAGCTGTTGGTATAGGACGGATATTTTTTCGCAGCGGTCGTGGGACGAATTTTTTTCATGCGGTAAACGCGACCGATTTCGTATTGCAGCCGGGCAAGCTTACGGAGCTTGTCGGTCGCTCCGGCAGCGGCAAGACGACCCTGCTGCACATGCTTTCGGGTCTGCTGACGCCGACTGAGGGCAGGGTATTTCTGGATGGCACGGATTTCTACGCGCTTGATGATGCTCGGCGCTCGCTGCTGAGAAATCAAAGTATTGGCGTCATACCGCAGGGACAAACGGGCCTTGCAAACCTTACCGTGATGGAAAACGTGCTTGCGCCCGCGGCAATGTACGGCGACCCTGCCGCGAAGCGCGCGCGGGCGTCCGAGCTGCTCGAGCTTGTCGAGATGGAGATCCGCGATCTGCTCTCCAGCTACGA
>CALEPU010000237.1 GCA_937913075.1 uncultured Clostridia bacterium | reverse complement strand
CGCCGATCCCGATGGCAAGCCACACATGCGGGCTGCTGCGCTTTCTGTACAGCACGAAATTGAGCACCGGCACCAGCAGGATATACAGCGCCGTGATAAAGCCCGCCTTCCCCGCCGAGGTGGGGACCATACCGAACTGCTGAAACAGGCTTGCCCCTGTGAGGAAAAGGCCGCAGCAGATCCCGCCCGGAACGGCGCTTCTGACGCCGCGCTTTGTCTGCTCCGCGCTTTTCTCTCCCCGCCCCAGGAAGGAGGCCGCAACGCTCACAGCCAGCGCCGCAAGGCACATGCGGGAGGCGGTGAAAGTCACCGGCTCAATGCTCTCCATGCCGACGCGCTGGGCCACGAATGCCGTGCCCCAGATCATGGCCGTGATGAGCAGGAGAATATTGCCGAGCATCTTTTCGTTTTTCATATCGGATCACGCCTTTGCCAGAACATGGTGAACAGTATAAAGCGAATCATTTCCCGCCGCAAGTGTGGAAAATGCACAAGTATCTTGTTGACTTCACGGGGGCAATATCGTAAAATAACGATAAAGTTACAAAGCATTTTCGCCCACATATAAAATAAAGGTATGATTTGAATTAACAAAGAAGAAAAAGCCGCGCAGAAAACGGAAAAAGACGCAAAGAAAACGGAAAACGACCAGCTCAAGGCGGAGATCAAGGCCCTGCTGGCGGATTTCTACGCCAACGAAGCGCTGCTTGCCCTTTTGCGGCAGATCGCCGCGCTGCCATACGCGCGGCTCGCTTCGTTTATGCCGTCGCATTTAAGCTGCATACTGATGCTCGTTCTGCTTTTCGTGACCTCGGCATACGTACTTCGCGGCGCGAGGACGAGAATAAAATACGGGCTTTTCGTTTTGATACTGTTTACCGCGAGCGTTTTTGCTGATATAATAAGAGCATGAATTACAGAGAGTTTTTCGGCTTGATAAGACAGGGCCTTCCTTGCAGGACCTTTATACTGCACGGCGAGGAGGAGTATGTCAAGCTCCAAGCCGTCAATAGCGTTGAGAACTGCGTTCCTTCGGACTTTCGCCCCTTCAACCTCAGCGTTTTAAATAAGCCCACGCCGCAGCAGCTTTATGAGGCTTGCGAGACATTGCCCTTTATGGCGGACAAGCGTTACGTCATCTGCAATGAGCTTGCCGAAGGCGTTGAAGCCGCAAGGTATGCCGAGTGCCTTGATAAAAGATCGGAAGAAACAGTGCTCTTGATGGTGTTTCGCGGCAAGCTCGCGGGCAATCTTTATATGGCAAAATACGCCGCCAAGCATGAAGCCGAGGTGCTTTTCGATCCGCTTACCCCCGGCGAGAAGGCAGGCTGGGTAATAAAACACGCCGCCGAAGCGGGCGTTGCCGTCGACCCTTCCACGGCTCAGCTTGCAGTGCGCGTTATAGGCGGCGATATGGCGCAGCTCGTCGGCGAGACCGATAAGCTCATTGATTACGTCGGAAGGGGCGGCGCCGTTACCCCGCAGGCTGTTTCCGCCTGCGTCAGACCCTCGCTCGACGTGAGGATCTTCGATATGCTCGATATGTTCACCTACGGCAAGCCCGCAGACGGCATAAAGGCGCTCCACGCCCTTATCGACGAGGGGAACGAGCCAATGAGCATTGCGTCCTTCCTGTGCGGCAGGTTCAAGCTGATGCTCGAAGCCAGGCGGGGGATAGACGCAGGCAAGTCGAAAAGAGAAGTCGCCGCCGCAATGGAGGGCAATCGCTATGCCAATGAAAAGGCTTACGACGCAGCAAGACGCTTTACAAGTGACGAGCTTTTAAAGCTTATAGCAAAACTTTCGGATACTTCGTATTTAAAGATAACCGGCGCGGTGAAGGACGATAAATATCTTGAAATGGTACTCCTTGAACATGACTGGAAACAGCAGCCGGTAAGGTGACGTGAAAGCCGAATAAACACCAAAAGACCGATACCAAGCATCGGCCTTTTATTATTAAGTGGGTATATCAATAACGATAAACCTTATTTGGCAGCAAGCTTTTTGGTAAGCTGAGCCTTTTTACGATTGGCGACGTTCTTATGGATAACGCCCTTAGCGGCAGCCTTGTCCGCCATGCTGACTGCATTGGTATACGCCTCTTGAACTTGCGCCTCATCGCCGGACTCCAACGCCTTGTCGAACTTCTTGACAGCGGTCTTGTACTGAGAAGTGATCATGCGGTTGCGAAGATTTTGCTTCTCGGTAACCTTAACGCGCTTGATAGCTGACTTAATGTTTGCCAAATCGGTTCACCTCCTTTTTAGTCTCGAACAGAAGTCATTATACCACTATTGCAAGCCCATTGCAAGCGTTTTTTTCAATATATAGCTGAAATTGCGGATATATTGTTGCGAAGAAGGCAGATACTATAAAAAGCAAATCGTTTGCCGGAGGATGATATGAGTAAGTTTACAGACCTTGCGTTGGAGGCGAGGGAGCTTAATCCCGATATAGAGGGCGTTACAGAGCGGCATGAACAGTATGGCGATATAACGCTTACCCGCATAAATATTGAAAGCGAGCAGGCGGCGCAAAAGCTCGATAAGCTTTGCGGCAGCTATATAACGCTTGACGCTCCGAGGCTTATCGACAGACCGCTCGACCTTTTTGACAGCACCTCCCAAAAGCTTGCCGAGGAGCTGAACATGTTTTTGAAAAGTCTCGACGCGGGAGCCGAGGTGATGGTCGTTGGATTGGGAAACCGCATGATAACTCCCGATTCGCTGGGGCCGAGGGTGGCGGAGCGCGTATACGTGACGAGACACGTCAAACAGTACATGCCCGAGGCGTTCGACTTCCCGCTGTATTCCGTCGCATCCATTGCGCCGGGCGTGCTCGGCTCGACGGGCGTTGAGACCCTTGAAGCGGTCAAGGGCATAACCGAAAGGGTAAAGCCCGATCTTATCATTGCGATAGACTCCCTTGCTTCAAGGCGCGCTTCGAGGATCAGCACCACCGTCCAGCTCTCCGATACGGGCATAAGCCCCGGCTCCGGAGTGGGCAATCTTCGCGCAGGGCTCAACCGCGAGACCCTCGGCGTACCGGTGATCGCCATAGGAGTTCCGCTCGTGGTCTATGCCTCGACGATCGCAAGGGACACCATCTCTATGATTGCCGAAGAGACGGGGCTTCATAAGGATGAACAAAAGCTCATATCCCTTGCGGAAAAGGTGATCGACGAAAAGATGGACGGCATGATCGTTACCCCCAAGGATATCGACAGCATCGTCGAGGATATGGCGGGAATTATCTCCCATGCTGTCAACATGGCGCTTTTCGGAAAGCATTATGAAGAAGTGCGAATGCTGATAGCGTGACGTCAAAAAGGGGCTGCTGCATTAATGAGCAAAAGCAGCTTCCGTGCAACAGTTGTCCTCGAACGCAAGTAATTTCGGCAGACGATTGGC
>CALEPU010000236.1 GCA_937913075.1 uncultured Clostridia bacterium | reverse complement strand
GCCGACGCCAACGCCCACTGCCGCGCCTGCGTTGCGGGGGCCTGTGTCGGCGTCTGCGTAGGCGCGGCAGTGGGCGTTGGCGTCGGCGTGGGCTCGGCCGTAGGTTCGGCCGTCAATTGCTCGAAGCCCGTAATATCGCCCGCGGGTATTATGACCGCACCGTTTGCATCCACGTGAAGCTTGCGGGTATCGACTACCTGCTCCTTCTCTTGGGTGCAGCCGGTTAAAAGGCATAATATCAGCACGGCTGTCATTATTACGGCAATAGTTTTTTTCACTTTAAAAACCCCTTTTATTTTTAGGTTATACCGTCAGATGATGTATTTATGCAGATCCTCCGCGGTCTTTGCCAAATCAAGATGACTTTCGACATAGGTTTTGTCAATGAGCACCTCCGTCATGGGATACTCGCCTCCCGCGTTGAAGGAAATATCGTCCAACAGGTTTTCTATTATGGTATGGAGGCGTCTCGCGCCGATGTTCTCGGTCGTTTCATTGGCGTTGAACGCCGCCTCTGCGATAGCGCGCTTGGCGCCTTCGTCAAAGGTAAGCTTTATATTATCCGTCTCGAGCAATGCGGTGTACTGCTTTATGACGGCGTTTTCCGGCTGTGTGAGTATGCGCTCGTAATCGTCGGCTGTCAGCGCGGAAAGGCGCACCCTGATGGGGAACCTGCCCTGAAGCTCGGGTATGAGATCGCTGACCTTTGCCACGTGGAAAGCGCCCGCCGCTATGAACAGCATGTAATCCGTCTTGACAGGGCCGTACTTGGTGTTGACGGTGCTGCCCTCGACTATGGGAAGTATATCGCGCTGTACGCCCTCGCGCGATACGTCCGGCCCGCCCGTCATGCCGGCGGCGGCTATTTTGTCGATCTCGTCGATAAAGATTATGCCGTCCTGCTCCGCTCTCTCGACGGCAGTCCTCGTGACCTCGTCCATGTCGATAAGCTTATCGGACTCCTCCGCTATGAGTATCCTGCGCGCCTCGGAAACGGGCACCTTGCGCTGTTTTTTCTTTTTAGGGAGCATACCGCCGAACATCTCGTTAAGATCGAGGTCGATGCCCATTGCCAGCATTGCGTCGGAACCGTTTGCGGACTCCGATACCTCGACCGTGACCATTTCGTTTTCAAGCTCGCCCTTGGCAAGAGACTCTTTGACGGACTCGCGCTTTTGCTTGCGGCTCTGCTTCTCCTCCTCGGAGGGCTCGGGCTCCTTTTGAGCGTTCTCGCCGGAGGCAAGCAGTATGGGCAGACCGAATATGTTATGACGGGCGCCGTGCTTTTTGCCGCTGTCATCGTTGAGCAAAAGGTCGACAAGGCGCTGCTCAGCCGCAGCTTCGGCCATGAAGCGCACTCTCTCAAGCTCGCGCTGCTTGCAGAGCCTGATAGAAGCCTCCACAAGATCGCGCACCATGGAATCCACGTCGCGTCCGACATAGCCGACCTCGGTGAATTTTGTTGCCTCCACCTTGACAAACGGCGCCTCGACGAGCTTTGCGAGCCTGCGTGCTATCTCGGTCTTGCCGACGCCCGTCGGCCCCATCATTATGATGTTTTTGGGGGTTATCTCCTCCCTCAATTCGGGGGAGAGCTTGCTCCTGCGGTACCTGTTGCGCAGGGCTATTGCGACCTGACGCTTGGCTTCGTCCTGACCGACGATGAACCTGTCAAGCTGCTCGACTATCTGTTTGGGAGTAAGCATAGTTTAAACCTCCTCCACGGTGATATTGTCGTTGGTGTAGACGCAGATCTCGGAAGCGATGCGTATAGCCTTCTCCGCTATCTCGGCGGCGGAAAGCTCGGTATTGTTTTTAAGCGCCCTTGCAGCGGCGAGCGCATACATTCCGCCGGAGCCTATGGCCGCGATGCCGTCGTCGGGGTCTATGACCTCGCCGGTGCCGGAGACTATCAAAAGCTCGTCGTCATCGGCGCAAATGAGCAGCGCTTGAAGCTGACGCATTACCTTGTCGCTTCGCCAATCCTGAGCGAGAGCGACCGCCGCGCGGCGCAAGCCTCCGCCGTACTGCTCCAATTTATTCTCAAACCTGTCGCAGAGCGTAAATGCGTCGGCGACCGTGCCGGCAAAGCCGACGGCGACCTTGCCGTGATATATCCTGCGCACCTTCTTTGCGGTGTGCTTCATAATGGTGGTTTCACCCAAGGTGACCTGACCGTCGCCCGCTATCGCACAGCTGCTGCCGCGGCGGACGGCGACTATCGTTGTACCCTTCAATTCCTGCATATCAAATATTCCCTCCGGATAATAAGCTTTTTATATGGGCGAGCGACCTTTCGGCGTACGCGGCGCCCCTCTCTTTTTTGTTCCTCGGTGCATTATCGAGCTGTTCCATAATGCCGAAGGTGACGTTCATGGGTTGGAAATCGGAGCCGTTATACTCCGCAACGTAATGTGCAAGCGAGCCCAATGCGGTTCGCCTTGTGAAATCAACAGGCTCCTGACCATTAAGCAGCCTTGCGAGGCTCACTCCCGCGACAAAGCCGGAAGAAGCGCTTTCAATATAGCCCTCAACGCCCGTAAGCTGTCCGGCGAAGAACAGCCCGCTGTGCGAGGCTGACATATACTGCGGCGTGAGCATGCCCGGAGAATTGAGGTATGAATTCCTGTGCATGACTCCGTAACGGACAAACTCGGCGTTTTCAAGCCCGGGTATGAGCCTGAACACGCGCTTCTGCTCCCCGAATTTAAGGTTGGTTTGGAAGCCGACCATATTGTAAAGGCTGCCCTCGGCGTTATCGCGCCGAAGCTGAACGACCGCAAAAGGGCGCTTGCCCGTATGCGGATCGGTGATGCCGACCGGCTTCATCGGTCCGTAAGCCAGCGTGAGGTCTCCCCTGCCTGCCATTATCTCGACCGGCATACAGCCCTCAAACACCCTCGGCGTCTCGAACTCATGCAGCGGCGCCCGCTCGGCTTGAAGCAGCGCACGGACGAAGGTATAATACTCCTCCATGCTCATGGGGCAGTTGATGTAATCCGCCCCCTTATCGTAACGAGAGCTTACGAACGCCTTGCTCATATCGATGGACTCGTATGTGACGATAGGCGCCGCGGCGTCATGAAAGTGCAAAGTGCTGCCCGTCACACGCTCGATTTCCTCGAGCAGGCTGCCGTCGGTCAGGGGCCCCGTGGCTATTATCGCCGGCGAATTCGGAATTGTCAATGCCTCCTCGCAGACGACCTTGATAAGAGGATGAGCCTTTATCCTCTTTGTTACAAGCTCGGAAAACCCAAGCCTATCTACTGCGAGCGCGCCGCCGGCGGGCACTGCCGTCTCGTCTGCGCACTGCATTATGAGCGAGCCCAGCGTGCGAAGCTCCTGTTTTAAGAGACCTACCGCGTTTTCGACGTTGGCGGCACGGAAGGAGTTGGAACAAACGAGCTCAGCATATGTATCGAGCTTATGCGCGGGCTGGTATCGCTTAGGCTTCATCTCGACAAGGCGCACGGAAATACCGCGTTCGGCAAGCTGATAAGCCGCCTCGCACCCGGCAAGACCCGCGCCGATTACCGAAGCCGTGATACCCTGCCTCATTCTCACTCGTTCTCCTCTTCCTTTTGTTTTGCCGTGGGACGCAGCACGTAACCGCAATGCTCGGTATCTGAGCACTGCTTGTAGCTGCCGTTCTTTCCTATGCGCTGCACCATGAACCTGCCGCACTTGGGGCAGTTATCCCCCGTAGGACGGTTGAAGGAATAGAAGGCGCAGCCGGGGCGGTTCTCACAGGCATAATAAGTTTTTCCCTTCCTGCTGCGGAGCTTTATGAGCTCGCCGCCGCATTCGGGACACTTGACGTTGATATAATCGTTTATGCTCTTGGTGTTCTTGCACTTGGGGTAATCCGGACAGGCGAGGAACCTGCCGAAGCGCCCCTCCTTATAGACCATCAGCTTGCCGCACTTATCGCACTTAACGTCGGAAACAGGATCGGGAGGCAGCTCAACGCTGCCTATCTGCTCCTCAGCAGCTTTGAGCTCCCGCTCGAAGGCGGGATAGAAATCGCCTATTATCTGCTTCCAGGGCTTTTCTCCGCTCTCAACGTCGTCGAGCTTATTTTCCATATCGGCGGTAAATCTTACGTCGACGATATCGGTAAAATACTCCTTCATAAGCCCGTTGACGGCAACGCCGAGATCGGTAGGCATGAGCTGCTTTTTCTCCTTGCAGATATAGCCCCTGTCTATGATGGTGGTGATGGTGGGAGAATAGGTAGAGGGTCTGCCTATGCCCTTCTCCTCAAGGGTCTTAACGAGCGAAGCCTCAGTATACCTTGCGGGAGGTTGGGTGAGGTGCTTTGTGGGCGTGACCTCCGCCGCCTGATACTCGGAGCCCGCAATAAGCTCCGGCAGGCTGTCCTCCTTATCCTCCGCTTCGTCGTTGCCCTCGGAATAGACCTTGGTGTAGCCGTCGAAGGTGGTCTTGATGCCGGTTGCTCTGTAAGTGCAGGAGCCGGCTTCAAAGGCGGCAAGCGTTGTCTCGAACACTGCGTTCGTCATCTGGCTTGCAAGGAAGCGCTCGTAGATAAGCTTGTAAAGCTTGTAAAGACCGCCGTTGAGGGAGTCTTTAAGCATTGCAGGCGAAAGCAGCAGGTTTGTGGGGCGGATAGCCTCATGCGCATCCTGCGCGTTTGCCCTGCCGCGGTACACGTTGGGACGCTCCGGCGCGTACCGGGCGCCGTACTCGGCACGTATGTGGTCGAGCGCCGCCGCCTGTGCCTCGGCGGAGACCCTTACGGAGTCCGTACGGATATAGGTTATCAGCGAAACGCTGCCCCTGCCCTTTATCTCAACGCCCTCGTAGAGCTGCTGTGCGTAGCTTGTGGTCTGCTTGGAGCTCAAATTGAGCTTTCGCGAAGCCTCTTGCAGCATACTGCTCGTTGTGAAGGGGGGCGGCGCATGGCGGACCTTCTCTGCCTTTTTGACGTCACCCAATACAAAAGCGTGCCGCGAGCTCTCCTCGACTACGGCGTTTGCCTGCGCCTCGGTCGTTAGCTCGGTCTTTTCGCCGTTGTAGCCGTAGAACTTGACCTCGGTATTCTTGCGCATATGCGGCAGACGGAGGAAGGCGGAAACCGTCCAATACTCCTCCTGCACAAAATCGTTTATCTCCTGCTCCCTGTCGCATATTATGCGCGTGGCGACGGACTGCACCCTGCCGGCGGAAAGCCCCTTGCGAACCTTGCGCCAAAGGAGCGGGCTTATCTTGTAGCCGACGAGCCTGTCTAAAACCCTTCTTGCCTGCTGAGCGTCAACAAGCTTTTCGTCGATGGGACGGGCCTTTTTGATGGAGGCTTGGAGCACCGACTTTGTTATCTCGTTGAAAACGACGCGGCAGTTGGCCTTTGGATCTATTTTAAGAGCATATGCAAGATGCCAGGAGATCGCCTCGCCCTCGCGGTCCGGGTCGGTTGCGAGCAACACCCTGTTTGCCTTTTTTGCCTCTTTCTTAATATTGTCAAGCACCTCGCCCCTGCCTCTGAGGGTGATGTATTTGGGCTCAAAGCCGTTCTCTATGTCGACGCCGAGCTGGCTCTTCGGCAGATCGCGGATGTGACCGTTTGACGCGATCACCTTATACTTCGAGCCGAGATATTTTGATATCGTCTTTGCCTTTGCGGGCGA
>CALEPU010000235.1 GCA_937913075.1 uncultured Clostridia bacterium | reverse complement strand
CGGGCGCTTTACCCCGGGTATCCTGCGAACTATAAGCGTCGCACCGGTAAGCACTGCGCCGGTGCTGCCTGCGGAAACGAGGCAGTCCGCCTCGTGCCTTGCCATTATATCCATGGCGGCTACGAGGGAGGAGTTCTTTTTGCGCTTAACGGCTACGGTAGGCTGCTCCTCGCAGGTGATGACCTCCGGCGCGTGCACTATCGTGATGTGACTGCGATCGAGGTCGACATGCTTTGAGAGCTCCTTGTCAAGCTCATGCTCGTCGCCGGTCAGAATAAACTCGGCGTTGGGATGATTTTTCATCGCCATTACAACGCCTTCGACCGCCGCAGAGGGGCAGTTGTCACCGCCGTATGCATCTATAACAAGCTTCATGCTGATATCCCCCTGATAATTGTAGGTGTCCCGCGAGGCCCCCCGCGAAACACTCTTATAATTATACAGCAAAGCAAGCCCGTTTACAACCGAATATATTGCCGTTTCGACAAAATTTACTGTTGACATCACGCCGTAATGGGGTATAATAGTAGGGCTGTAAAGCTTAATCGCTTTACACCATGCTTCGATAAGGCGGTTTTGTAAATGCTCGCAAAGGCGGATATCTCACTCCTGCTCGATTATTACGGCAGCTTCCTTACGGAGCGCAGGCGTGAGCTTATGCGGATGAGCGCCGATGAGGATATGTCCCTCGCGGAGATAGCGGAGCAGGCGGGCGTTTCACGTCAAAGCGTGCGCGACAGCATAGCCAAGGGCTCGGCGGAGCTTCTGCTGTTTGAAGAGCGGCTCGGTCTCGCCTCGCGTGACAGGCAGCTTGCCGCCGTCGCTTCCGCTTTGGAGCAGGCGGCTTCCTCCGCATCGGAGGGGGAGCTGCGGCAGACGGTCCTCAAGGAGGCAAAGCGCCTTCGCGATTATATCAGATAGCTCACTCAATTTACGGAGGGTACTATGGCGTTTGAAGGTCTTTCTTCAAAACTTCAAAACATATTCAAAAAGCTCGGAAAGCACGGAAAGCTTTCCGAGAAGGAGGTCAAGGAGGGCATGCGCGAGGTGCGCCTTGCGCTTTTAGAGGCCGACGTCAACTACACCGTAGTCAAGAGCTTCGTCAATAAAGTGACGGAGCGAGCCGTCGGCTCCGAGGTGTTGGAAAGCCTGACCCCCGCGCAGCAGGTCATCAAGATAGTCAATGAGGAGCTGACCGGGCTCATGGGCGGCACCGCCGCAAAGCTCGATTACGGTTCCAGAAAGCCCTCTGTATTCCTGCTTGCGGGCTTGCAGGGCGCCGGTAAGACCACCATGGCGGGCAAGCTCGCCGTATGGCTCAAAAAGCATCAGTCAAAGGATGCTCTGCTTGTCGGGTGCGATATCTACCGCCCCGCGGCGATACAACAGTTAAAGGTCGTTGGCGAGAAGGCGGGCGTGCCCGTGTTCGAGCGCGGACAGAGCGACCCCGTTGAGACGGCAAAGCTCGCGGTCGAGTATGCCGAACGCAACTTCCTCGACGTAGTCATAGTCGATACCGCGGGCCGCCTGCATATCGACGAGGGCATGATGGACGAGATCGCCGCCATTAAGCAAGCCGTCGATCCCAGCGAGATATTGCTCGTTGTCGACGCCATGACCGGTCAGGACGCTGTCAACGTCGCAAAGTCCTTCCACGAAAAGCTCGGTCTCACAGGCGTTATTCTGACCAAGCTCGACGGCGATACAAGGGGCGGCGCCGCGCTCTCCGTGCGTGAGGTCACAGGCAAGCCGATAAAGTTCTCCGGCATTGGCGAAAAGCTCACCGAGCTGGAGGTCTTCCATCCCGAGAGGATGGCTTCGAGGATACTCGGCATGGGCGATATGCTCTCCCTCATTGAAAAGGCGGAGCAGGCGTTCGACGAGAAAAAGGCGTTGGAGCTTTCCCAGAAGATACGAAAGAACGAGTTTACGCTGGACGATTTTCTCGATCAGTTCCAGCAGGTCAAGAGCATGGGCTCCCTCGAGGAGCTCATGGGCATGATCCCCGGGATGAACGCGTCCGCGCTGCAAGGTGCGCAAATAGACCAGAAAGCGGTCGGCAGGGTAGAGGCGATCATCAAATCCATGACCCCGCTTGAACGCCGCAAGCCCGAGCTTTTAAACGCCTCGCGCAAGCGCCGCATAGCAAGGGGCAGCGGCACCACCGTGCAGGATGTAAACCGCCTTTTGAACCAGTTTGAGCAGAGCCGCCAAATGATGAAAAGGCTCACCGGCGGCAAGTTCAAGCCCGGCAAGAAGGGACGCAAGGGTTTCTTCGGCTTCTGATAACAAACCAAAGCTTCGCCATATACGGGGCAACGTCCCGTTTGGATATATTTAAAAACAATTATTTCTCAGGAGGAAATCATCATGTTAAAGATCAGGCTTCGCCGCATGGGCGCGAAAAAGGCTCCCTTCTACCGTATAGTCGTTGCGGACTCCCGCGCACCCCGTGACGGTGCTTTCGTTGAGGAGATCGGCTATTACAACCCCATCTCCGATCCCGTTGAGATCAAGGTAGACGGCGAGAAGGCAAGGGCATGGCTCAAGAACGGCGCTCAGCCCACCGACACCGTCCGCGCTCTTCTCAAAAAGTCCGGCGCTATCGAGTAATTTCGGGTTGCTGAGATGGAAGATAATTTCATTCAAAACGACAGCATTGCCGCTCTTGTCGAGTATATCGCCAAGAACCTCGTCGACGATCCCTCACAGGTCGCCGTCACCGCTAAGGCGGGCGAGGATGACAGCATCGTTGTCGAGCTGACTGTCGCCAAGGACGATATGGGCAAGGTCATCGGCAAGCAGGGAAGGATAGCAAAGTCCATCCGTACCGTCGTCCGCGCCGCGTCCGTAAAGTCCGAAAAGAAATACGTCGTCGAGATAGTCTGACGATAGATCCCTTAGGTTAAAGCATGGAGTATTATCGTATTGCCCAAATACTGCGCCCGCACGGCGTAAGGGGAGAGGTCAAGATCTACCCCTTGACCGAGGATCCTTCAAGATTTAAGCGTTTGAAGGCTTGCTATTTGGAGCGCTCGGGGCAATACGAGCCCATCGCCGTTTCGGGAGCCAAGCAGGTCGGCGGCGCCTACGTCTTGAAGATAGAGGGCGTCGACGATCCCGAGCAGGCTCAGTCCCTGCGCGAAAAATACATCTGCGTCGATAAAGAGCACGCCGTCAGGCTGCCCGAGGATTGCTGGTTCGTTGCCGATCTTATCGGCTGCCTCGTCAGCGATACGAACGGTGCTTCATACGGCGAGCTTACCGACGTTCTCGAGACCAACGCCAACGACGTTTACGTCATCGAGGGAGAGCGCCGTCTGCTCGTTCCCGCTTTGAAAAAACTGCTTGTTTCCGTCGATACCGAGGGCAAGAGCATAGTGCTTGACGCCGATGTGCTTACGGAGGTCGGTCTGTTTGAGGATTGATATTCTTACCCTCTTTCCCGAGATGTTCGAAGGCGTACTGCATACCAGCATGCTCGGGCGCGCGGCGGAGCGAGGCATATTGGAGTTCCACACTCACAACATCCGCGACTATTCTTTAAGCAAACACAAGAATACGGACGACTACGCCTTCGGCGGCGGCGCCGGCATGGTAATGACGCCGCAGCCCGTTTTCGACTGTATGGAGGCGGTGCTTGAAGGCGGCAGCGCAAAGCGCATATTGATGACCCCGCGCGGCAAAAAGCTTACGACAGAGCTTGCAAGAGAGATTGCGGGCGAGGAACGCCTGGTGATACTCGCCGGTCATTACGAGGGGCTCGACGAGCGCATTTCGGAGCTTATTGACGAGGAGATATCAATAGGCGATTACGTCCTGACCGGCGGCGAGCTGCCGGCAATGGTGCTTGCGGATTGCGTTTCGCGGTTCATTCCCGGCGTGCTCGGATGCAGCTTTTCCGCAGAGGACGAGAGCTTTTCCGCCGATGGGCTTTTGGAGTATCCTCAGTATACCCGCCCCGCTGATTTCAGAGGCCGTAAGGTGCCTGAGGTGCTTTTAAACGGCAATCATGCCGAAATTGCCAAGTGGCGCCGCAGGCAGGCGCTCATTAAGACCCGTCAAATGCGCCCCGATCTTTTGGAAGGCGCAAGGCTCACAAAGGAGGATATAGCCTTCCTGAAAGAGCTTGAAGACAGGGGTGAGTGAAATATACTGCTTTTTTTATCGCTTTTCCTATTGCAAAGCGGCAAAAAGTGTGGTATCATTATTTGGTTAATGCGACGGTCCTCTGTCCGTGTATGTCGGTTACGAACGTCTTAGAGAAAGGGTATTATTATGGCAAACATCATTCAAGAGCTTGAAAAAGAGCAGCTCCGTACAGACCTGCCCAAGCTGCAGATCGGCGACACCGTCCGTGTTTACGTCAAGGTCGTTGAGGGCACCCGTGAGCGTCTTCAGAACTTTGAAGGCATCGTTATCAAGATGCAGGGCGGCGGTATCCGCAAGTCCTTCACCGTGCGTCGTATGAGCTACGGCATCGGCGTT
>CALEPU010000234.1 GCA_937913075.1 uncultured Clostridia bacterium | reverse complement strand
TTTCCCTACACGACGCTCTTCCGATCTAGCGCCGTGCCGACGTTGAAACCTTTTGGGGCGGCGGCGCTTTGAATGAAAACAGCAACATAATGTTCGGCGAGGGCGGCGCAGGCACCTTCTCCGACGGAAAGCTTACAACAAGGATCAAGGACGCAAGGGCGCAGACCGTGGTCGATAAGCTTGCGGCGTTCGGCGCGCCGGAGCAGATAACCTACGAGGCAAAGCCCCACGTCGGCACAGACGTACTGCGTAAGGTGGTCCGCAGCATCAGAGCCGATATCGAGGCAAAGGGCGGCGTCGTCCGCTTTGGCTGTACTCTCACCGATATCATAGAAAAAGACGGAAGAGTCGCCGGCATTATCGTCAACGGCGACGAGCGGATAGACTGCTGCGCGGTGGTGCTGGCGATAGGGCAGGCTGCAAGGGATACCTTCCGTATGCTCTTCGACAGAGGGATCGAGATAATCGCAAAGCCCTTTGCGGTCGGCGTCAGGATAGAGCATCCGCAGAGCTTCATCGACAGGAGCCAGTTCGGTAAATTAGCAGGGCATCCCCGCCTCGGCGCGGCGGAGTACCGCATGACGGCAAAGTCCGGCAGCAGGGGAGTTTACACCTTCTGTATGTGCCCCGGCGGCTTCGTGGTCGCTTCCTCGTCCGCCTCGGGAGAGGTGGTAACAAACGGCATGAGCTATGCCGCCCGTGCGGGTCAAAATGCCAATTCGGGCATAATAGTACAGGTCAACCCCTCCGACCTCGGCGGCGCCCCCTTCTGCGGAGTCGAGTTCCAGCAGAAGTTAGAAAGGGCGGCTTTCCGCCTCGGCGGCGGCGATTACTCCGCTCCCGCTCAGCGCGTGGCTGATTTTATGTCGGGCGACGCTCCGCAGCCCTTCGGCGCAGTCATCCCCACTTATCGTCCGCAGGCCGTACCGAGGGAGCTTAAAAAGTGTCTGCCTCCCGTGATAAAGCGCGGCGTCGAGGACGGAATTACAGCCTTCTCACGTATGATAAAGGGCTTTGATATGGGCGACGCGGTGCTCACCGCTGTCGAGAGCCGTACGAGCTCGCCGGTGCGCATAGTGCGCGACGAAAACGGCGAGGCAACAAGGCTTAAAGGCTTCTATCCCGTCGGAGAGGGAGCGGGCTATGCAGGAGGCATCGTCAGCGCGGGCGTTGACGGAATACGTGCGGCGGAAAGGATCATGGCGGCGTTCAAGCCGGCTGCCCGTTAAGGTACTGTATTATGAAAAAATTCTATATAATCATCGGCAATTTCGGTTCAGGCAAGACGGAGCTCGCGCTCAACATGGCGTTCGCGGACGCCGCGGAGGGATTGCGCGTTACGCTCGTCGATTATGACGTTATCAATCCCTATTTCCGCTCTACCGAGCGCAGGACGGAGCTCGAGGCGGCAGGCGTCCGCCTCATATCGCCCAACTTCACCACATCCGGCGTTGAGGTGCCGAGCATCCCCGCCGAGATATACTCGGTATTCTCCGACAACAGCGACGTCGTCATTTTCGACGTCGGCGGCGATCCCGTCGGCGCAATCGCCCTCGGCATGTTCAACCGCTATTTTAAAGAGATAGAGCAGCTCGAGGTTTGGTACGTTATCAATATGCGCCGTCCGCTTTCAAGCGGTGTGTCCGAAAACCTTGAAATGATAGACAAGATCACGGGCGTCAGCCGCCTTGCGGTGACAGGGCTTATTAATAATACCAATCTCGCGCATGAGACTAAGCTCGAGGATATAACAGCCGGGCTCGAGGTCACGAACGAGGTCGCCCAAAAGACGGGGCTGCCCATCGTAGCCACTCTCGGTACGCCCGAGGTGCTCAATGAATTTGCCGCCTATGCGGCAGAGCATGGCATAGGGGAGGATAAGACGGGCAGGCTCATCCCTATCGAGCGTTATATGCACCGCGATTGGGGCAGGTATACCGATAAGGGGCTATGAATACCTTATTCGGCAAAGCATCCGATATGCCCCCTCGCAGCGTATGCGCCGCATTTTCGGGGCATCGCCCAAAGGGGCTGCCTTGGGGGTATGACGAGCGTGCGGAGGAGTGCGTCAGCCTAAAAGCAAGGCTCTGTGACGAGATACGCAGAGCTTATTCGTCGGGAATTCGTTACTTTTTAAGCGGCATGGCGGAGGGCTTCGACACCTATGCCGCCGAAGCGGTGCTCTCCCTTTCCGGCGAGCTTGAAGGCATAGAGCTCATCGCGGTATTCCCCTACGGCACTGGGAAGGACGCAAGAAGCCGGGGGATAGCTTCGCGTGCATTTGAGGTCATATCGCTTTGCGAAAGCCATGCTCCCGGCTGTATGATGGCGAGGAACCGCTTTCTTGTCAACAATTCTTCGCTTCTCATCGCCGCGTATTCGGGCGACGGCAGGAGCGGCACCGCCGCAACCATGCGCATGGCGCGTGAGGCGGGCATTTCGATAAGGGTGCTCGGGGTTTGATCCCAAGCACAGTGAACTGAGGTTTGTTTTATGCCTTTGCTGGCAGTCAACAATTTAAAAAAATCCTTCGTCACAAGGGTGCTTTTCGAGGGCGTAAGCTTTGAGGTATCCGAGGGCGATCACGTTGGCTTTATAGGCGTTAACGGCTGCGGCAAGTCGACGCTGTTTTCGATAATCACAGGCAGGGAGAGCTATGACGAGGGCTCCGTGGTCTTCGGCCACGGTACGGTGCTCGGCACCACCGAGCAGACCGTCGCCGAGGGGGAAGCTTCTCTTTACGATTACGTGCTCTCGGTTTTCGAGCCGCTTTTAAGGATAGAGAGCGAGCTCGAGGAGGTCAACGCCGCACTTTTAAACGGCATCGCCGACGATAAGCTTATCGAGCGTCAGCATACCCTGCGCGAAAGATACGAGGACAACGGCGGGCTGACCTTCAAAGCGCGCACGAGATCGGCGCTTTTGGGGCTCGGCTTTACCGAGACGGAGCTTTCGAAATCCGTCGGTCTTTTCAGCGGAGGACAGCGAAACAAGGCGCAGCTTGCAAGGGTGCTTTTGAGCGGCGCCAACCTGCTTCTTTTAGACGAGCCCACGAACCACCTCGATATTAAATCCATCGAGTGGCTGGAGGATTTCCTCTCCGCCTACCGCGGGGCATTCATGGTTATTTCGCATGACCGGTACTTCCTCGACAGGGTCACGAACCGCACGATAGAATTGAAGGACAGGCGCATATATCAGTCCAAGGGCAATTATTCCCGCCACATGGAGCTTAGAAGCACGGCGCGTGAATTGCAGCTCAGGCAGTACCTTCGCACCAAGAAGGAGATAAAACGCATCGAGGGCATGGTGGAGCAGCAGCGCCGCTGGGGACAGGAGCATAACTTCGTCACCGCAGCGCACAAGCAAAAAGCTGCGGAAAGGCTTAAAGCTCAGCTTGTTGAGCCCGAAAAGGAAAGCGCCTCCATACACTTCACCTTTACCGCAAAGGAGGGCGGAGGCAACGACGCCGTGGTCGCACGTGGGCTCTCCAAAAGCTACGGTCAGCACGAGGTATTCTCGGGGCTCGATATGCTGGTCAAAAAGGGCGAGAAGGTCTTTATCCTCGGCGACAACGGCTGCGGCAAGACCACGCTTTTGAACATACTCGCGGGGAAAATGCGCCCCACCTCGGGTATGTGTTACCTCGGCGCCCATACAGAGGCGGCATACTATGAGCAGACCATGACGGGGCTCGATCCCAACAATACCGTGCTCAACGAGGCTTGGGACAAGTATTTTAACGTGATCTCTCATCAGGATATCAGGAACGCGCTCGGCGCTTTCCTTTTCCGAGGGGACGAGGTCGAAAAGCAGATAGGCATGCTCTCCGGCGGAGAGCTTGCAAGGGTACAGCTTTTGAAGCTGATGCTCACAAGGGCAAATCTGCTTCTATTAGACGAACCTACGAACCACCTCGATATCCCCTCGCGTGAGGCGTTGGAGCAGGCGCTCGACGAATATAACGGCACCATGCTCATAGTCACACACGACCGCTACCTTGTAAACCGACTTGCGGACAGAATACTGCATATGACGGCGCACGGGCTGACGGAGTACATAGGCGGCTACGACGATTACCTCGCCGCTTTGCGCGAGGCGGAGGGGGACTCGCAGCGCACGGCAGCACAGCCCTCCGAGGCAGCAAAGCAATACAAGGATAAAAAGGCGGCAAAAAGCGAGCTCAACAAGGCGAGGACGGCAGTCGCCCGTGCGGAAAAGGGCGTCGCCGACGCCGAGACGGAGCTTGAAGAGGTAAATAACCTCCTTGCCCGTCCCGATATAGCAACGAATTACGTTAAGGCGGGCGAGCTCTCGAAAAGAGCGGATGAGATACGTCAAAGGCTCGAAGCGCTCTATTCCTCGTGGGAGGAAGCGGAGCAGCGCTTGGCTTCGCTCGAGGAGGGCGAGGGGCTTTGAGATCCCCTGGCTCCATCAATTAATTCAACGGATACGAAAGTGAGATAAAAACGATTTGGCTAACAAGAAAAGATCAAAATTAAAGATAATCCCTCTCGGCGGTCTTGGCGAGATAGGCAAGAACATGACAGTCATGGAGTATGAAAACGATATCATAGTTATAGACTGCGGTCTTTCCTTCCCCGATGAGGACATGCTCGGAGTCGACCTTGTCATACCCGACATGACCTACCTTGAGGAGAATTTCGACCGCATACGCGGATTTGTCATCACCCACGGACATGAGGACCATATCGGCGCGCTGCCATACGCGCTGCAAAAATTCAGCGTGCCCGTTTACGGCTCCAAGTTCACGCTTGCTCTTATCGCGCACAAGATGGAGGAGCACCATATCAAGAACGCCGATCTGCGCTGCGTTGCGGCGGGCGATACCGTTCAGCTCGGCTGCTTCAAGGTGGAGTTTATAAAGGTCGGTCACTCGATAGCCGGCGCGCTCGCGCTTGCCGTCACAACTCCTGTCGGCGTGCTTATACACACGGGCGACTTCAAGGTCGATTATACCCCGATAGATAACGAGCCCATTGATATAGCCGCTTTCGCAAGGTATGGCTCAAAGGGCGTGCTCGCCCTCATGATGGACAGCACAAACGCCGAGCTTGCGGGCAGCACCCCATCCGAGACGGAGATAGGAAAGACCTTTGAAATGGTCTTTGACGAGGCTGAGGGGCGAGTTATCGTCGCAAGCTTTGCCTCCAATGTCTATCGCATACAGCAGGTGGCGGATGTGGCGATAAGGCACGGCAGGGTAATTTGCTTCCAAGGGCGCTCGATGGTGATGATAGCCCGCATAGCAATGCAGCTTGGTTATTTGCAGATACCGGAGGAGAGCATAGTCGAGATAGAAAAGCTCAATAAATACGCTCCCAACGAGATCTGCGTGCTAACCACCGGCAGTCAGGGCGAGTCGATGAGCGGGCTTTTCCGCATGGCAAACGCAAACCACAAGCTCAACATAGGCAAGGGCGATACGGTCGTCATTTCCGCATCGGCGATACCCGGCAACGAGAGGGCTGTCGGCAAGGTGATAAATCAGCTCTTCCGCAGAGGCGCATACGTCGTTTACGACAGGCTTGCGGACGTGCACGTCTCCGGTCACGCAAGGCGTGATGAATTAAAGCTCATGTTCCGCCTGACAAAGCCCAAGTACTTCATTCCCGTCCACGGCGAGGCGCGGCATCTTTACCACAACGCCAAGCTTGCCGAGGAGATGGGCATGGACGAGAACCATGTTTTCGTTATGGAGACCGGCAACGTGCTGGAGCTTTATGCAAGGGGCGGCAAGCTGGCGGGTACGGTCACCTCGGGCAGTGTGCTGGTCGACGGCTCCGGCGTGGGCGATATAGGGTCCTCGGTGCTGCGTGAGCGGCGTATACTCTCCGAGGAGGGCATGTTCTCAATAGTTATCGCCATCAAGACCTCCACCGGTGAGCTTGCGGCAGAGCCGCAGATAATATCGCGCGGGTTTGTCTACACTAAGGACAGCGAGGAGCTTATGGAGGAGGCTAAGGCGGTCGCAATGAAGCTCACGCCGCAGTTCGTGCTCTGCGAAAGGTCGGAGTGGGGCGCCGTCAAGAACAACATCAAATCGGCCATAAAGGGCTACCTTTTCAACAAAACGGGCAGAGCTCCCGTGATAATGCCCATATTTGTTGAGGTCGAGTAAGACATAATAATACCGCAGAACAACATTTTTAGGAGGTAAAAACATGGTTTACGATAAGGCGAACGAGCTCGCGAAGGATATTCAGGCAAGCGACGAGTACAAGGCATACACCGCCGCCAAGGATAAGGCGATGCAGAACGAGACCACCGTCAGTCTGCTAAAGGAGTATCATAAGCTCCAGTATGCGGCGCAGGCGGCAATGGTAGCCGGCAAGCAGGATGACGAGAGCCTCGAGCGCCTGCAAAAGCTCGGCGAGCTCCTTCAAATGGACAGGGACGCTTCCGATTTCCTCATTGCCGAGTATCAGCTTAACCGTATGCTCGGCGATATCTACAAAATTCTTGCGGAGGCTGTTGAGGTAGACCTCAGCATGCTCGAGGATTAAGATGAGCCCCGACGACGTACAGAAGAACAGCGCGCTGACGCCGAAGGACGATCAGGACTCTTTGTATTCGCCCGTCTCCTTTAAAAAGCCCGTTGAGATAACAAAGCTCATGGAGGATCAGGAGAGCGAGATAATTCTCGGCGACGACGGCATAGAGCACAATCTCGGCTCCTACGAGCGCTGGGTAAAGCGCAAGCAGCGCAGGGAGGCGAACGCCCCCAAAAGAGCCAGGCTTTTAAAGGTTTGGAGTAAGCTGAGCCCCCTGCTTGCGACGCTTGCCGCGCTCGCGCTCACGGCGTTCGTATTGAAGTTTGCCGGCAGCTACTTCAACAGAAAATTCCTCATGCCCGTCGCGCCCGACGATCCCACTCCCGTGACCGTCACTATACCCTCGGGCAGCGGCGCCTCCGCGATCGCAAAGCTGCTTTACGAGGCGGGAGAGGAGGGGGAGAAGGGGCTTATTTCCCATAAGGCGGTCTTCAAGGTCTACGTCGATTTCAAGGGCAAATCGGGGAGCCTTAAGGCGGGCACTTACGTGCTCTCCCGCAATATGAGCGTCAAGCAGATAGTCGATATAATCTGCACGGGCAATCCTCCCGCGGCAACTGTCAAGTTCACAATTACAGAGGGCATGACGGTAGAGACGATAGCCGACAGGCTTGTTGAGACGGGTCTTTTGGAGAACGGCGAAAGGTTCCTATCGCTTTGTGCTGACGGCGCGGAGTTTGCAGAGAGCTACCGCTTCATAAAAACGCTCACCGAGGCGGAAGGCTCCGAGCGCCCCTACATATTAGAGGGATATCTGTTCCCCGATACCTACGAGGTGTTTGCCGACGCATCCGAGGAGGAGATAATTAATAAGATGCTGACAAGGTTCGGCGACGTTTATTCCAAGGTATACGCCGACCGCGCCGAGGAGCTCGGCTACACTATGGACCAGGTAATAATTCTCGCCTCCATGATAGAAAAAGAGGCGAAGACATTTGACTTTACCAAGGTCTCCGCGGTATTCGCAAACCGTCTTTCCGCAGACATGGTGCTTGCTTCCGATGCAACGCTCGAATACGTTTTGAAGACCGGCAGTCTGCATCTGACCGCAGAGCAGCTTGAATATCCTACGCCGTATAACCCCCCCCTCTATAAGGGCCTGCCGGCGGGGCCGATATCCAACCCCGGCGCGGCGGCTATTGAGGCGGCGCTCTATCCCGATGAGCAGTACATAGCCGACGGCTACAAGTTCTTCTGCCTTATGGATAAGGCGACGGGCGCTCTCGTCTTTGCAAGGACGGAGGAAGAGCATAACGCAAACGTAGCAAAATACAGACCCAACTGGTGATAACGTGACAAAGCTTGAATTGCTTGCCCCCGCGGGCAATTTTGAAAGATTTGATACCGCGATAAGATACGGCGCCGACGCCGTCTACCTCGGCTGCACCGCTTTTTCGCTGCGCAATCTGGCTGATAATTTCAGCCTCGATACAATGCCGCAGACCGTGAAGTACGCGCACGACAGGGGCGCAAAGGTGTACGTTACCGTTAACTCTTTTATCAGGGATGACGAGCTTTCGGAGCTTCAAAACACGCTTTCCGCTCTGCGCGAGGCGGCGCCGGATGCGCTTATCGTCAACGACCCCGCTGTTATACGAACGGCAAAAAGGCTCTGCCCCGATATCCCCCTGCATCTCAGCACGCAGGCAAACACATTAAACAGCGAGGCGGCGACCTTCTGGTTCGAGCAGGGCTGCTCGAGAATAGTGCTGGCAAGGGAGCTCACGCTTGAAAGAATAAAACTCCTGCGCAGCCGCGTGCCAAAAGAGCTTGAGCTTGAAATGTTCGTACACGGCGCAATGTGCGTAAGCTATTCCGGCAGGTGCCTTCTTTCCAATTACATTGACGGAAGAGACTCCAACCGCGGCGAGTGCGTACAGCCCTGCCGCTGGAATTACGAGGCGGAGGATAACAGGGTCTGCTCTTACCTCACCGCAAATATCAGGGAGAAAGGCAAGAACGGCGAGTATTTTACGATAGAGGACGACGGAAAGGGCAGCTACATACTCAATTCAAGGGATATGTGCCTCGCACCGTATCTGAAAGAGATAGAGGACGCGGGCGTCTGCTGCATCAAAATAGAGGGCAGGATGAAGTCCATACTCTACGTCGCAACGGCTGTCAACGCCTATCGCATGGCTTTGGACGGAGCCCCGCAGGAGCTTGTTATGCGCGAGCTCATGCGCCTTTCCCATAGGCCCTACACCACGGGCTTTGCCTTCCGCGAGAGCGAAAAATGCCGCGGCGGCACCTACGGCAAGGACAGGAGCCTCAACATAATGTACGGCGAGCGTCCCGACGAGCTCATGGAGTATACGAGCGGCGCATACGTATCGGAAAGCCGCATTGCCGCCGTCGTGCTTGATTATGACCCGCAGACCAAGACGGCCCATATCGAGCAGCGCAACCGCTTTGCCGTGGGCGAGGAGCTCAATATTTTATCCCCCTCGGATATCGGCCGCAGCTTCAAGGTCGGCTTCATAAAAACCGAGGAGGGGGAGGAGCAGGAGGATGCTCCGCATCCCAAACAGCGCCTTTTTATAGGCTGCTGCGAGCCCGTCCGAAAGGATGATATTCTGAGGATGGACGCCTGACGGGGCTTTATATCGAAAACAAAACCATTACATAAAACAATGCGAACGGAGGATATAAAAAGTGAACAAACTTACCGTTAAGGATCTCAATGTCATTGGCAAGCGCGTGCTCGTGCGCGTCGACTTTAACGTGCCTCTCGACGAGCATCAAAACATCACGGATGAGAGCCGCATCGTCGGTGCGCTCCCCACTGTCAGGTATCTTGTCGAGAGAGGCGCTAAGGTCATTCTCTGCTCCCATCTCGGTCGTCCCAAGGGCAAGGCAGTGCCCGAGATGAGCCTTGAGCCGGCAGCAAAACGCCTTTCTGAGCTGCTTCCCTGCGTTACCGTTAAATTCGTCGGCGACGTGATAGGCGATGCAGCCGCAAGAGCTGTCGCATCTCTTAAAGACGGCGAAGTGCTCCTGCTTGAAAACCTCCGTTTCCACGCAGAGGAGGAGAAGAACGATCCCGAGTTTGCAAAGAAGCTCGCCTCCTTCGCGGATCTCTACGTATCCGACGCATTCGGCACCGTCCACCGCGCCCACGCCTCCACGGAGGGCGTTGCGCACTATCTGCCCGCCGCCTGCGGCTTCCTTATCGAAAAGGAGCTGGCGTTCATGGGCAAGGCGCTTGAAAGCCCCGAGCGTCCCTTCGTCGCCATTTTGGGCGGCAAGAAGGTCGCGGATAAGATCGGCGTCATCACCAACCTCATTAAAAAGTGCGACACGCTTATAATCGGCGGCGCAATGAGCTACACATTCTTCAAGGCGATGGGTCTTGAAATCGGTGACTCTCTGCTCGACGAGGGCAGCATAGACCTTGCGAAGCAGCTTATGGAGTCCGCAAAGGCGGCTGGCGTCAGGATGCTCCTACCCGTCGACTGCGTGGTCGGACGCGAGTTCGCACCCGATACCGAGCATAAGACAGTCCCCTTCGACGCCATGCCCGACGGCTGGCAGGGTCTTGACATCGGCGAAAAGACTGCCGAGCTCTACGCCTCCGTTATCAAAGAGGCGAAGACCGTCGTGTGGAACGGTCCCATGGGCGTTTTCGAGATGCCCGCTTTTGCAAAGGGCACCGAGGCAGTTGCCAAGGCTTGCGCCGAGTGTGAGGGCGTTACGATAATCGGCGGCGGAGACTCCGCTTCCGCAGTCAATCAGATGGGCTTTGCCGACAGAATAGACCATATCTCCACCGGCGGCGGCGCTTCGCTCGAATTCCTCGAGGGCAAGACCCTTCCCGGCGTTGCGGCGCTTTGCGATAAGCCTCGCCGCAAGCTCATCGCGGGCAACTGGAAGATGAACATGACCGCCCACGATGCTAAGCAGCTCGTTGAGGAGCTGCTGCCCCTCGTTAAGGACTCCTAGGCGGAGGTCGTGATCTGCCCGCCGTATATCGACATTCCCGCTGTCGCAGCCATCCTCGAGCAAGAGAACACAAGCGTAAAGCTCGGCGCACAGTCCGTGCACTGGGCGGAAAAGGGCGCCTTCACTGGCGAGATATCCGCTGCCATGCTCAAAGAATTCGGCGTTGAGTACGTGATAATAGGTCACAGCGAGCGCCGTCAGTATTTCGGCGAGACGGACGCGACTGTAAACGCCCGAATAAAGGCGGCTCTTGCCGCGGGGCTCAAGCCCATCGTCTGCGTAGGCGAGACTTTGGAGCAGCGCGAGGCAGGCATTACGGATGAGTTCTTGAAGAGTCAGGTCGTCGCCGCGTTCGAGGGATTGACCGCCGCTGAGGCGGCTGACGTCGTCATCGCCTATGAGCCCATTTGGGCAATAGGCACCGGAAAGACTGCCACCGACGAGGAGGCTCAGCGCACCATAGCCGAGCTCCGCAAGGATTATGCCGAGCTTTACGGCGAGGAAGCGGCTTCCGCTCTTCGCATACTCTATGGCGGCAGCATGAACGCCAAGAACGCCGCAGGCTTAAAGTCCATGCCCGATATCGACGGCGGTCTTATCGGCGGAGCGAGCCTTAAAGCACAGGACTTCGCCACGGTCGTGCTTTCCTAAAAATGTAATTAAAGCGCGGGCGGCGGGTCGTCCCGCCCTCCCGCTTTCAGGAAAAGGATATTAAATGAACAAAAAATCTCTTACAGCACTTATAATCCTCGACGGCTTCGGCTATCGGAAGGAGAGCGAATTCAACGCTATACGCACTGACGGTGCGGAGCATATTATGGCGCTAAAAAAGCAGTATCCCCATTCCCTCATAGGCGCTTCCGGCCTTGACGTCGGGCTTCCCGAAGGGCAGATGGGCAACTCCGAGGTAGGACATACCAATATCGGCGCGGGCAGAGTGGTCTATCAGGATATTGTCCGCATAAACGAGGCCATTAAAAACGGGGATTTCTTCTGTAATCCCACTTTCCTCGGCGCTGCCGAAAACTGCCGTGAGCACGGCTCCGCGCTGCATATTATGGGGCTATTGTCCGACGGCGGCGTGCACAGCACCTATGAGCACATAGTCGCCCTTTTGCGCTTTGCAAAGCAGCAGGGGCTTGAAAAGGTGTACGTCCACTGCTTTACGGATGGCAGGGATACCCCCACGGACAGCGGCGTCGGCTTTGTAGCAAATCTCATGGACGATATGCGCGAGATAGGCGTCGGACGCATAGCGACCGTAGGCGGCAGATACTATGCTATGGACCGCAACAGCAATTTCGACAGGGTGGAGAAGGCTTATGCCGCCATGGTATACGGCGAGGGAGTGAAGGCTTTTGATCCCGTCGAGGCGATGCGCGCCTCCTATGCCGCCGGCGTTACCGACGAGTTTGTGCTGCCGACTGTGATAACCGATGAATTTGGCAGCCCTGTTGCCGCGATAGGCGAAAACGACAGCATAATATTTGCCAACTTCCGTGCCGATCGCGCACGCATCATAACAAGCTCGTTCATTTTCGAGGACTTCGACGGCTTTGAAAGAAAAAACGGCTTCTTCCCCGTATACTTCGCCTGCATGACGGAGTACCGCGCTGATTTTGCTCCGTTCGTCCATATCGCGTTCGCGCCGCAGTCGCTCAAAAACGGCATGGGCGAATACGTTTCCTCCCTTGGACTTACTCAGCTCCGCATTGCCGAATATGAGAAGTACGCCCATGTCACCTTCTTCTTCAACGGCGGCGTAGAGGAGCCCTACAAGGGCGAAGATCGCATTCTGGTGCCCAGCCCCAAGGTGGCGACCTATGACCTGAAGCCGGAGATGAGCGCCATCGAAGTGACGGACAAGGTGGTGGAGGCCATCAAGTCCGGCAAGTATGACTTCATCATCCTCAACTACGCGAACTGTGATATGGTTGGCCATACGGGGGTATTCCCGGCGGTCATCAAGGCGGTGGAGACGGTCGATACCTGCGTTGGACGTTTTGTCGATGCCATCAGGGAGGTAGGCGGCGAGGTCTGCATCACGGCAGACCACGGCAACGCCGACCAGATGATGGACTATGAGAACGATCAGCCCTTCACCAAGCACACCACCAATCCGGTGCCCCTGATCGTGGCGGGCGCCGGCAAGGATATCCGGCTGAAGGAAGGCCGTCTGTGCGACCTCTGCCCCACCATGCTGGATATCATGAAGCTGGAGAAACCCGAGCAGATGAGCGGCGTGAGTCTGATCGAGCGCTGATATCGTTAATTCATTCAAAGGAGAATCATTATGAAGCAGTATCTTGAGATCGTTGATGTTCTGGGCCGGGAGATCCTGGACAGCCGGGGCAACCCCACCGTGGAAGTGGAAGTCCCGCTGGATGACGGCACCGTGGGCCGCGCGGCGGTGCCCTCGGGCGCCTCCACCGGTATTTACGAGGCTTGCGAGCTCCGGGACGGCGACAAGAGCCGCTACCTGGGCAAGGGTGTACAGAAAGCTGTGGAGAACGTGAACGGCGAGATCGCCGAGGCCCTGTACGGCCTGAACGCGCTGGATCAGACGGCGATCGACAATCTGCTCATCGAGCTGGACGGCACCCCCAATAAGACCCGCCTGGGCGCCAACGCCCTGCTGGGCACCTCCCTGGCTGTTGCCAAGGCGGCCGCCACCGCGCTGGATCTGCCGCTGTCCAACTACATCGGCGGCGTGAATGCCAAGACCCTGCCGGTGCCCATGATGAACGTGCTCAACGGCGGCGTCCACGCCCCCAGCAGCGCGGCGGACATCCAGGAGTATATGATCATGCCCGTGGGCGCCAAGAGCTGGAAGGAAGCCCTGCGCATGTGCTCCGAGGTGTTCCATGTCCTGGCCAAGGTGCTCCACACCTCCAGTGTGGGCGACGAGGGCGGCTACGCCCCCTCCGACCTGAAGAGCGACGAGGACGGTCTGAAGGCCCTGGTGGAGGCCATCGAGAAGGCCGGCTACAAGCCCGGCGAGGACTTCATGATCGCCATGGACGCCGCTGTCTCCGACTGGTTCAACAAGGAAGACGGCAAGTACCACCTGCCCAAGCGCGGCACCGTCATGTCCAGCGACGAGATGATCGACATGTGGGAAGACCTTGTCAACAAGTACCCCATCATCTCCATCGAGGACGGTCTCGACGAGGAGGACTGGGAAGGCTGGCAGAAGATGACCGCCCAGCTCGGCGACAAGGTCCAGCTCGTCGGCGACGACCTGTTCGTCACCAACACCGAGCGCCTCGCGAAGGGCATCAGCCTCGGCTGCGGCAACTCCATCCTCATCAAGCTCAACCAGATCGGCACGGTTTCCGAGACCTTAGAGGCGATCAAGATGGCGCATAAGGCAGGCTACACCGCGATCTCCTCCCACCGTTCGGGTGAGACCGAGGATACCACGATCGCCGACCTCGCCGTTGCGCTGAACACCTGCCAGATCAAGACCGGCGCGCCCAGCCGCTCTGAGCGTGTTGCAAAATACAATCAGCTCCTCCGAATCGAGGAAGAGCTCGGCTGTGCCGCTCAGTACCCCGGCATGAACGCATTCAACGTCAAGAAGTAATTCTCTCCCGAATGTCTTTTCTCCAAGTCTGCACAAGGGCTTCCTTTGTGCAGACTTTTCTTTTTGGGGAACTGCCACCCGGGAGCGTCCATTTCGCGGAGATAATCAGCGTGCGGTGTCCCTGCCCGATAGGGCGGAAAAGCGGGTTGAGGGGGCGCAGGACAGATTGTCAAGTCAAGAGCAACAAAAAACATCATAAGGGGAGCGGTCACCAAGGCAAAGTCTGGGACGGCGATTGATGATAGCAGTCACGCGGTTGACCTCTTTCTGTGTAACAGTTCTGAAATCAAAGCCTTTCGGAAACCAGAAGCGAAGCTGATCGTTAGTGCTTTCATTTGTTCCTCGCTGCCAAGGAGAATGAGGATCTGCAAAGTAAACAGTCGTTTCGAGTTGTTGTTCAAACTCACGGAATTTCGCAAATTCCGAACCGTTGTCTAAAGTAATGCTTTTCGGATGCAATCTTTTCAAGGCTTTCAACATAGCTGCTTGAACAGTATCACTGTTGAAATTCGCAATCAGTATTGCAATCAGATAGCGCGATTTTCGGTCAACCAGAGTCAGCAAGCCCCCTTTTCCACATCCACCGCGAACTGTATCACCTTCCCAATCGCCGCAGCGCTCCCGTTTTTCAATCACATCCGGACGCTCGTGAATAGTGTGGTCTGGCTGGATCGTGTTGAACTTACTGCGCCGCGAATACTTTTTCCTGCCTCGTCTGCGAAGATGCGTTTTGGGCGTAATTCCTTTGAAAAGTCCTTTATGCACTGCGCGGTAGATCGTTGCAAAAGCGACACGGTCATCGGGGTGTTCAGCATTCCAGCGGCGTGCGATCATTTCCGGCGACCAGAATTCTTCCAGATGGCTCACAATAAAACAATACAGTTCTGTGCCGGCTTGTATACGTGGTTTCCGCACACTTGCCTTTCGACGGTATACCGCTTTTGAATGCGCGCCCCAGTAGTTGTATTTCTCCTGTTGGTTGCGATTGCGTTTGATTTCGCGGTATATTGTTGATCTGTCTCGTCCGAGCGTTTCTGCGATCTCTGTAATATTCTTTCCGAATTTCAGCAGTTCCTCTAGACAAATTCTCTCTTCTATGGTAAAATGAGTATATGGCTTCATCTTGTCCTCCGTGTTACTGGTGTTGTGGCAATCTCATTCTACACCTTGGGCGAGATGAAGTCAATCTTTTTTCTTCTCCCTTTTGTTGCACTTCATATTATAACATACCAACAGCCCTCCCAAAGGGGGGCTGCTGCCATCAGGAAAGGAAAGCAGATCCGTTCATGATCCGCATGAGCTGGAAATTACACACTGACTGCGGTGCGCAGCGCGTTGCGGAGAGCCTCCGCCTTGTCGGTGCGCTCCCATGTGAAATCGGCATCGCTTCTGCCGAAATGCCCATAGGCTGCCGTTGCGGAGAAGACTGGCTTGCGCAGGTCAAGCTCGCGGATGATACCGCTGGGGGT
>CALEPU010000233.1 GCA_937913075.1 uncultured Clostridia bacterium | reverse complement strand
CATAATCGCGCCTTCACGGACGAGGAAACGGTCATCTTGAAGAAAAACGTCTCAGAACGCAAAATAGAGCCCTTATTGACGGCGCTCCTATTCTATACCGGGATGAGAAGGGGTGAGGTGATAGGGCTCCAATGGAAAGAGGTTGATCTGAAGAAGGACGTCATACACGTGCGCCGGGACTATGATTGGAAAACCAATAGCCTCGATACGCTGAAAACGCCGAGCGCGAAGAGGGATATACCCATCGTGCCGGAGCTGCGGGAGATCCTCGCAGAGAATAAGGGGACGCCGGAGGAGTTTGTCGTTCACGCGCCGACGGATCCTCTGAAGGCGCTTCCGGAGGCGACGTATAAGAGGCGCTGGAAGGCTATCAGAGCGCTCATCGGCGCCGAGGACGTGACCGCGCGCACGTTCCGGAATAACTTTGCGACGGTCCTGTACGACGCCGAGGTGGATGTGCTGACGGCCTCAAAGGCTATGGGGCACGCCGACCCGACCACCACTCTGAAGATCTACACGGATATAGAGCGCAGACGGAAGGTTCTGAAGGGCGCCGATTCGGTGAAATATGCGTTTATGGAGAAAAAGAAGGAGGAGACGCCAGAAATAAAAGTTGCCAAAAAGTTGCCAAGCAGTACGGCAATGTTCGAGTAAGGGCAAAAAGAAAAAGCCCTGTTTTCTTTTGAAAACAAAGGCTTTTTTGATGGTCGGAGCGGCGAGATTTGAACTCGCGACCTCCTGGTCCCGAATTATTGAAAGCAAGCCGCTCATGGGCGTTTTTCGATATAAATTAAGGGTTTTTTCTTCGCTCATTTGTGCTGAAATTCGGCAATGAACAAAAATAAGTTGCCTGAAAGTTGCCTGAGAATATAGTGTTAATCGTCGTCCTCGACTTCTTCCCAGCCTGCCGTCTTGAGCTTCGCTTCGTCGATTGTCTTTGAGATTTCAACAAGATATTGCTCCTGGGCGGCTCTGATGTCGGCGACGTGATCCAGCACGGTGTTCCGGAGGACGTTCGTTGGCCGTTGCCCGGGGTGGTTCACGTGGAAGCCGAAGACGTTATCCTCGTATCTCATGAACTTCCGGCCTTCTTTCGGCATAGCATGAGGCGTCGTTCCGAACTCGATCCACCAGGGCGAAGCGTGAGACGGTTTCTTATTCTTCGACCGGACCTTCTGCCAGCCGTAGAAGCCCACCTGCAGCGTCGGCTGTCCGGTCTCCCGGTTCACCATAACCCACGTTCCGATGTGATTCTTGAAGTTCTTCGTGCGGAGAGGAATATTCTGACGGAGATACTGACGTATCACCTTTCCGGAAGCGCGAAGTGCGCTCTTGGACAGTCCGAGGAGGGTTTTCTTTACCTCATCGGACTTGTCCACAAAGGTGACGTTATACTTCGTCCCCGCCATCCTCAGCCTCTTCAGCCGCTATTTTATCATGAACGCGCCACCAGAACTCATCTGCGAGCCCGTCATGCGTGCCGTTTGAGGCAAGGGAAACGATCACTGCATTGAGGAAAGCGAGCGCAAAGCCGCTCCACGTCCACGACGCAGTGAATATGAGCGCTGCGTTCATTACGACGATAGAGATCACGTAGGAAACGAAGCGTGTCGGGATCCTGTCTATGAAGCCGACGCCTTTGATGAACTGCGTGATCAGCGTGACAGCGAGCACGAGGCCGCCGTAGGTCGTGAGACCGTTCCAGGTGAAGTATTCTTTCAGCATTTCCATATCATTCTCCTTTCTGTTCAAGGCGATCAAGGCGGTGGTGCGCTTGTTTCGCCGAGGATTCAACAGCAGAGAGACGCTCCACCACCCGAAGGTGCTGCTCGTCCTGCTTTTCCTGCTTTCGCATGATGCTGTCGGTGTTGCTCTTGATATAGCCGATCTCCGTCAACATAACGCCGGTGTTTTTGCCTTCGTCCGAGGTATCCTTCTTTCGGTTCCGGTTGAAGGCTGCATATCCGAAGGCGATCGCACAGACGGTCGACACGACCGATAAAGCGGTGAGAAAAATTTCGAGGCCGCTCATGTATGCAGCTCCTCTCCGTCAACGATTACGGTCAGCGGTGATGTTATTATCGTGACAGTATGCGTCTCGACAGGGGCGGGCTCTGTGACTACATGAGCCGCCAGGAACCGCTTGAACGCCTGATTGGTCTTCGGGCCATATGTGCCGTCGACATCGAGAAGCTTCCCCTCGTCATCGGTGTATCCGCAGACGCGAAGCATCTCCTGCAGCACCATGACCTCTGTACCGTTCTGACGGGGAGACGTCAGATCAAAGCAGTAAGTGACTTCCTCCTCGACGATCTCCTCCGGAGAATAGTCGAGCTTCTTCGTTACGAGGCCCCTGTGCGTCCAGCCGCGCTCCGAGAGCTTTGTCACGACAACGCCGTAACGAATGCCCCTCGCCTCAACGACAAGCGGCTCAGAGCCCAGAAAACCGCATATCCAACCGACGTGCACCATCCTGTTATCGGATACACGGAAGACGGCCTCACCTATGACGTAGGGGCGGTCAATCTCCTCTATGGAGCCCCGATCGGAGCACCATGATGTATAGCAGTAGTGCGCGTTGACGTCGAGCTTCAGGAAGCTGTCGAGGAGCCCCTGACAATCGCAGACGGTTTTCTTGGCCTTCACCCAACCGGCTGTAGCTTTGTCGTAGTCCTCACGCTTCCAATGGTTCTTCTGGTAGTAGTTCTTGAAGCGCTCATCGAGGAGCGCCTGCGTTACGATCTTCCCTGTGGTACCCATAAGATACTCCCAGGGGCCGGAGGCTGCCGTGCCGACCTGTGCAAGCGGGATCGCAAGGACAGCCCCGGCCGGCACGCTCTCCGGCTTCGCCCTCATGAGGGCGTAACTGATGAAATCTAAAGCTTTTTCCATAGATACCTCACTTGGGATTGACCGGATTGATGCTGTTCGAAACGCTTATAGTGATGTTCTCCGTTACTATTTTTCCTGCTGTTTCAAGTACTATTGTGCGGTTCAAGGGCGAAGACACCACTGTAACACTCGTCTGTCCGTCATAGAACGGATACGGTGGCTCGATGCGAACATCAAGCTCGGCGTCGATCGCCTGACTGCTTTCCTCCACGGCGACGTCGAACCGGCACGCAGTATCGCTTACGGTCATATCAACAGTGATCGGAAAGCTCACGAGATCACCCTCTTCAATAAATTTTCCGTCACACGAACGGTTTTGACGTCGGTCGCGGCGCGGGATCCGTCAGCATAGACCCAATTAAGCTGTATCTTCAGCGTGCCGGCGTGGAGCTGCAGCGTTTCCGCTTGCGAGAGATAAACCGAAACGGTCAGCCCGTCGATCGTCAGATCCGTGCCGGTCTTTTCGATCGTGTGCTGCTCCTGGGCTGCAGAAAAGACCACCGAGGAAGCCTCTGACAGATCGACCGACGCCGGAAGGGTGAGAATGAATGTCGGAGTTGTTGCCTGTACCATTACGCGACTCCCTCCCCTCCGGTGGCTCTGATGTTGATATAAAAGTTTTGAGTGGAAACCTGCTTGCTGTTACTATCAGTCAATACTATATCCGCAACACCTATACCAACGGTATTTAGTGCGATCGAGGGTATATTGAACTCAACAAAAAGCTTTCCACTTTCTGCACCCAAGGTTCCTCCTATACTCATACCGGAGGCTTTATTTGGTTTACAGAAGCGCATAGCAGCCAATGTATAAGCGTTTTGTTCAATGGCTATCCCGTCTTTTTGAATGAACGCTTTTAAGATACGACCGCTATCTTGTTGTTTCATAAAAACAACCTGCGGAGTTGTTTCTTGTGCAATGTCAAGATAAATTACTTGCTCCATTCAGATCAGTCTCCTTTCTCACGGATCGGTAATAAAGAATACCGGGCGGTCGATGCTCTGTCTCATCTGCGCTACCGCGCTGATCTGCGTACTCATCAGAGCGGCGAAGCTCTCCTTCATATCGCCCAGAGTTATGCTCTCGTACTTCTCCGTAAGTGCATTGTAAACGGTCTTAATGACCTTTGTTTTGGCGTTGACGCCGAGAGCCGGATAGCGTACCGTTACGGTATCGCACAGGCTGACGGTCTCCAGAGGCGCTATATTCTTGTATTCCTCGGTCTGGGCAAGAGGCAGGAAGGAAACCTTGATATTGATTTTCGGTGAAAGATAGTTTAAACCATATAGACTTACCCACTGATTAGCAAGTGTCCTAAGTCGAGAGATAGTTGGCACTACACCTTCGCCAAATTTATCTGAAAAATCCATAATTAAAGCACGATTAACGCCATGAGCAAAAACACCATTTATACCATTCGAGAGAACCTTCTCAGGAAGAAAAACGTAGACAGGATCCCCTCCTTCGCTCTCCGTATAAGACGCATAGGGCATAATGTGCGAGTAGGTGTCGGCGATCTGACTTTCCTGCTGGAGCGCGGTCATGTTCTTGCCGTACTCGATTGTGACGCCGTTATCCGCGCCGCGCGCAGAATGCAGTATGATCGTGCGATTATTGAACTCATATTCACCGCCCCATACGTCCAGAATTGAGCCCCGCATTCCGCCGAGGAGACCGCGCACGGTGCACGCTCCCTCGATTGTCGTACTGTTCAGCGTCGCTATATCCGTCTGTGTGCTGAAGTACGATGAGAAGGGCGTTTCTGTGAGCGCCTTCTGAATCGCCTGAGCCGCTGTGACGTTCTGGGCGGTAAATCCCGCGAGAGGGAAGCCGCCCAGGTCATAGCTGATATGCTGCGCCGAATACGTCACTATGCCTTTTAAGGGTTTGGAGCTCTTGTATATGCGGAACAGCTGCGGTACGCTGGTATGGTTCGCCTTGACCTTCACGAGACAGCCGTCGCCGATCTGATCATAACGCTTGCCGGAGACAGGGTACTGCATAGAAAGCTCATAAGTGCCGTTACGCTCCTCGGTGACGACGGCCTTGATGGTATCGGGCAGGAAGCCAATACCGTTATCGTCGTACTTCAGACCGACGTCGCGGTCGTACAATATCGGGATCATAAGCAGCGCCACCTCGGAACAATCTCTATTTTGGAAACGCTTCCGCCCGTCCAAGAAATGGTGTTCATGCCCGGCTGCAGAACAGGGAACGACGTTGACATCATGCTGCCGTTCATCAGCGTCGAGCCTTTGAACACGTCCATAAGCTCGCTGTCAATCTCGATAGAGCCGCTCACGTCTTCCAAAACGAAGGTCTCGCTGTTGACCGTTAGCGTTATATCACCGGAACCGTAGATTTTAATATACGGCTCGGAGGAGACCGCTTCACCGTTGTAAAGATCTCCTCCGGATTCCATCGTGATTACGTTTTGCCCTTCAACGGCGTACCGATGGGGCTTGCAATTGAAATCAAGAGAGACGGCGCCGAGATCGTTGAGCTCCTGCTCTATATTCACGTCGCCGTTAAAGGCAGCATAGCGGAAGTGCTGTTTGTCGTAGGTATCCCAGAGCTTGAAGTATCCAGTATTCGGGATAAGCCAGCTCCGGAGGATCTGCGCGAGCTCCGCGAAGCTCCACGGCGTCAATCCATTGACGACGGCGAGCTCATAGGTGATCGTGGTGTTCTTATATCGCCCGTTGTCGATAATGAGATCTCCGTCCCTGCCGGGAACGTTCACGAAGGTCACATCCCGCTGTGAGCCTTTATATATGCTCTTTTTCTTGATGATCAGACCGTAGTCTATCGACCGTCGGCCCTTATACATGAAATACGGGAGTGTTTCACTCATCCGAATGCCGCCTCCTCTCTCCTGATTTTCTCGGCGAGAATGTCCATCAGACGTTCAACGAAGCTGTCCATATCGTCCGGTTCCGTGCCGTCGAGACGCTCGATCCAGATTGCTTTCTCGCCTATGTTGATGTTAATAGTGGGGCGCTGCTTCTCCTTCTCCTGAGCGGCGGAGCTCTGAGAACTGTTGTAGTCCTCGGCTTCGCTCTCGGTAAGGACGCGCTCGCCCTTATGCAGCAGCGCGGGGTATTCGTCGTAGGGAACGTAGTCGATACCCACGCGCAGGCGCGGGATCTCCTTTATGTTCAGACCCTTTCCGCCCACGCCGGGAACCCAGTCGGGAATCTTCAGCTTATTCAAACCGCGAATAAAGCCGTTGATTCCGTCTATGATCCAGTTCATAGGCGCCTTGAAAATGCTCTTCATAGCCTCCCAGACGTTGGCAAAGATCTGTTTGACGCCTTCCCAAGCGCCCTGCCAATTCCCCGTGAAGACGTTCTTGATGAAGTCAATAATGCCTCCGAAAATACCCTGCACGCTCTCGATGAGCGGTCCGAGGCTCTCCATTGCACCCGAAAATTTCGAAGTTATAACCTCGGCAACGATGGAGAATGCGTCCTGCAGGGGAGGCAGTACGTACTTAAAGATCCATGTCAGCAGCTTGATGATCGGCGGCAGGATTATATTGATAAGCTCCATCAAGGGCGAAAGCACGCTTGTTATCAGACTCAAAATGGGCTTGAATATTAGCGTTAAGGACTCCAGCAGCGGCAGGAGCACAGGGAGAAGGCTCTGGATAATCTGAAGCACCAAGGGGATGACGGTCTGGATCAGTTGGATCACGACCGGGAGAATAGCCGATATGATCTCGATGAGCGGCGGAAGCAGTATCCGGAGCAGCTCGATGATCACCGGCAAAATGGTCTCTATGATCTGCGCTATCAGGGGCATGAGAGCCGTGATAAGCTCGATCACCAGCGGGAGGACCATCTGGACGATCTCGACCATGAACGGAAGGAGCATCTGCAGAAGGTCCACTACCACAGGCAAAATAGCTGTAATAATGTTCTCAAACACCGGCAAGAGCGTTTCGAGCAGGTCAAAGAGTAGAGGTAAAAGGGTTTCTATCAAGTCGAACAGCGGGGGTAATACGCTGTTAAACAGGGATTCTATTATAGGGGTAAGCCTTGCGAAGAGGGCTTGAATGTCGGGAATATGCTTGATAATGAGGTTCAAAAAGCTCGTTACAAGCGGCAGGACAGCGGCGCCGAGCTGATTGGTAAGTCCTGTGAAGGATCTCTTTACCGTGTCGAGGCTGTCACTGAACGCGACGCCGGCGTCAATAGCTTCGTCGCCCATGATCATACCCAGCTCGTGAGCTTGATCCTTGAGCCCTTGAGTACTCTCGGCAGTCTGATTGAGCAGCGGGACCATCTCAATCCCGGCCTTACCGAAGAGCTGTTGGGCGAGCGTGGCCTTCTCCGCGTCGTCCGTCACGCCTTGGAGCGCTGCGATCGTATCATTCAGGACGTCTTCCTGCGATCGCATACTGCCGTCGGCGTTGGTGACGGAGACGCCGAGCGCTTCAAAGGTCGCCGCTGTCGCCGCATTCCCGCTCATCACGGCATTCATTTGAGACCGGAGCGTCTTCATGCCGTTTTGCAAAGCATCAACGCTCATGCCGTTCTGGGAAAGGACATAATCCCATTCTTGATAGGCTTCTCTCGATATACCTATCTTCTGGGCCATCTTGTCTATGTGATCGGCGGCTTCAGCAGTATCGGACGCCATTTTAAAGGCAGCCGTGCCAACAGCAGCGGCGCCGGTCACGACGGCGGTACCGACCACGGCCGCGCCCTTTGCGATCTTCCCAAAGGCGGCGCCTATCTTGGAGCCGCTCTTCTCCGCCTTCTGTGTCGTTGAATCTATGCTCTTGTCCGCATTGGTGTTGTCGATGTAGACCTCACCGAACAGAGAAAATAGACTTGCCATATCAGCCTCCTTTCAGCCGGTTCTGACGGTCGGCTTCGACGAGCGGGCCGAACTCGGCGAGGATCTCTGCGGAGGTTTTCTTCCTCTTGGGCTTCGGGTCAGGCTCCGAGGTGTTATCGAACGCACGTTCTATAAACTCTTTGAAATCCATGAACTCCTCACCCTTGAAACGGGCTATTGCATAACTGACGAGCCACAGCGGCATGAGCTGCTTCTCGGCTTCAAGCTTCGAAAGCCGCGCCTCCTCTTCTTCCGCATAAGAAAGCAGCTCGCCGAGGAACGATAAAGGAAGATCCTCGATAAGCTGCCAATCATAATATCGGTGAAGGAGGCTCAGGCTTCTGTCTCGGTTTTCTTTCGCAAGGCAGTTTTGAAAAAACTTCTTACACCGTCATCATTAATAATCTCATTGATGACCTCTGCGGCGTCCATGTCCTCCGCATCCTCTATAGTGCATTTCTTATAGGCCGCTACAAGGGGCAGAATATCATCGGCAATCCTGCCGAGCTGAGGCGTTATAGCGCTGAGTATCTCCATGCCGACCTTACCCATTTTCTCTTTATCGGAGAGCTGACGCAGGGCGTCTTCTTTGTTAGCGGGCTCGTCGAAGATGTCGAGGTCTTTTACGACGTCTATAACGGGGCGCAGATCGAGCTTGCCGACGATCTTCAGCAGAATAGGCATTGTGCGAATAGTGAGCATATAAACCTCCTTGGTATTAAGACGGCAGAGCGGTGAGCTCTTCGATTTTCCACAGGTTTCCATCAAGATCGGTGTGGGGATAATGCGCTGTGAACTCAAGGGCGAGCTCGCCCTCGGCTTTCTGGACTGCCTTCAGGTTGATTCCGCCCTCGTGGAGCGGGTTGTAAATTGTGATCTTCTTGTACTTGCCGCCGATCGTCTTACAGAACATGGTGACGTTCGTCAGATACTTTGCGGGGGCGATATAACCGGTTGCAGGATTAACGACCGCGCTGTTTGCGCCTGATGTCGTATTCACAACAGCCGTCGGAATCGCCATGGCGAGGTTCGCCTGGCTGAGGTTGAGAGTGGTGACCTTCAGTGACGCTGCCTGCTCCTCAATGACCTGCATACCGGCCGTTTTGCCGTGCCTGCCGTCAAACTCGATATCGCGAATCTGCGCGGTCGCAGAGAATTCACCGCCGCCCCTCGTAGGCGCAAGGAAGATCTCACCGGATTCGCCGTAATTCAGATAGATCATACCCTCATCGATCTGGATACTCTCTATCTGTGTCGTTGTGAGATTTGTTATCATTAAGTGCCTCCTAATTGTAGAATATTCGGGCGGACATAGAGAGCCGGCGGTGCGCTATATCGAACTCCGAATCCTGCATCGGGTTCTGACTGTCAAAGCCGAGATGCGCCCCGAAGGATCCTTCACGTACAAGCACGGCGCCGGAAAGCCCGTTCCGAAGAAGATCGCAATACTCCTCAAGCGCGACGGTCGTCTCCGGAGCTTTCTCATCGCCCCATATGTCCAAGTAGAAATAAATTTGATCGCCCTGGGCGAGATCAGTGACCTTTATCCCGCTGATAACACAATAAGGGAAACGCGTCGCCTTGGACGGCGCTTCCTCGTAGTACGTAGGGAGAATAAGATCGAGCTGCGCCCTGAGCTCCTCGATAAAGTCTTTAGTACGGTACATTTCCGCCTCCGTCGTCCTGGATGAGAGCCTGGCACACGAGCTCCAAGGCTTCACGAGCGACGGGGTATGTGCGGATAATCCGGTACATTACCCCGCCGAACTCAAAGTGATTCTCGTGATGATACTCGCTCTCTCTGACGTCAACACAGAGCTCAGGGCGGTACCCTTGAGCCTGCGCCTGGTAAAACTCGTTGCGCTTGACGCCTTTCGAATTGCAGTACACCATCCTCTTTTCAAAGGTCTTGTACGGCTTGCCGAGGGCGTCAAGCTGTTCGTGTTCCGTACAGAGGTACCCTACATCGCGCCAATACATGAGCTGCCTCCTTTACGGACGAGTGAGCCCCGGGTCCAGTATGTCGGGGCCGGTGCCGATACCCGAAATATTCCTGGAGCCGGAACCGGTTTCTTCTTCCTCCTCCGGCTCCGTAATGTACTCGGATGAGAGCATCAAGTGACGCTTGAGCGCTTCATAGCTCGCCATGTACTTCTCGCTGTCCGGATTATCGAGGCCGAACTGAGCCTTCACGTACAGGTGTATGGCGCGTCTGATCAGCGGATCGTTGCTGTTATAAAGCTTCTGGGGGACTATACCGCCCAAGCCGAGATCAGCGCAGGCGGCATTGATCAGGCCTATAAGCTCGTACTCGTACTCAACGCCGGTTATGCGGAGCACTCGGCACAGCTGTCTCCACTCCGACTCCCAAGGGTTGATTGAGCGTCCGGGATAAGCTTCAGACCAAGGATTATTTGCCGCCATACTCAGCCTCCTTAGCTCTGGGCCTTGTTGATCTTAACGAACGCGCCGAGACCGGGAATAGGCTTGGAATCCCAGACACAGGAGCCGAGATAGTCAACGGCGTTCGCAGAGAGACCGGAATGCTCGGACTTGACAACGATAATATCCTGTGCAAAATTACCGATTATGTAAGAGAAGTCGCCCAGATAAGCGAGGCCCTTTGTGAGGCTGCCGGTGAAGTAGACTTCACAACCGAGGATGTAGTATTTACCGTTGGAGAACTCGATAAGGTGATTCTTGGAGCGGTCCATAAGCGGGTAGTAGTAGGCGAAGAACGTCACCTTACTCATGGCCCATACTGCGTTGCGCTCGTAACCGTCGCCGAGATAACTGTAAGCGGTCTCGACGTCGGTCGCGGCGAAAGTGTTAGCAGCCGCGACGGAGACCAGGTCGGTGCCCGAGGTATAGGTGCCGCCGGAACCCTTGCCGCCGGTGGAAACGCCGCCGGGCTGAGCGCTGCCGGTGCCGGTAAAGATGTACTTCTCGATCCTGCGACCGATATTCTCGCCGATGATCTCGACTATGAACTGCTCGAATGCGGGAATGGTCATAGCCAAAGTGGCACGGCTCGCACGGATGAGCTTCGTGATCTCGTAACCGGTGAGGGATACGCTGATGAGGGTATCGCTGTCGGGGGTAATGGATGCGAGCTCGGTATGGAGCGATGCCTCGGTATTAGTGCCCTCATAGGCGATCTTCAGCATACCGGGCACGTGGAATATGCGGCACTTCTGCAGGATAGGAGATACCTCGTACATCTTCTTCACGATCTCGTTAGCAGTCACCTGCGGGATAGCGGGACCGGCGGAGCCGGTCCCGGGGGAATAGGCCGCGCGCTGCTCCATAATGTCATAGGCGCGCTGCTCGGCATTGGTCAGGGGCTTGCCCTGTATCCTCTTGAAGAACGCAGAGCGATACTCCGCGGGCTCCTCTTCGGGGTCGGTCTCCTCGCTGCGCTGCTCGGCATTGCCGAGGTTGATTACGGAAATGTTGCCGGAATTGATGCCGGCGGCTATGGACTTCCTTTTTTCGAGAGAGGTCTTCTCCGCTTCCAGGTCGCGGAGCTCTTTCTCAAGGGCGTCGAGGTCGGCGGCCTCGGTAGAATCGAGCAGAGAGCGGATCTCTGCCTTCCTGTTCGCTATTTCAGCGAGACGCTTTTCAATGTTCATATCATTTTCCTTTCTTAGATGAATGTTTTTATAATGAGCTCCTGACGCCGCCTGCGCTGCTCCAGCGCCTTAAACTCCTTGCGGTGCTCCTCCTCAAAGAAGCTGCGTGCTGTGGTGATGCTCGTATCGTTATAGGCGGGAAAATCCACCGCCGAAACGTCATAAAGTTTTTTGATCCGCTTAATGGTGCGGGTGTGAGTGGCGGGATCGTAGATGTACCCGCCTTGATCAACAGGGAAGCAGACAAAAGAAAAGCTCATCTTATCGACGAGCTTCTTCTGAACGTCCCTGTATAGATTGCAGTGCCGCTCGTCGTTGTTGTCGAGCGTTCCTTTAATGTCCATCCTATCCGGAAGAATCTCATAGGCAAGGGAGCCGTTGCGCGTTCTGGCGTAAACGGTCCCGTCGTTTATGCCGTGATTGCGATTGAGGATAAAGTCGCTCATATCGCACTCATCGAGCGCATGAGGATCTATGACCTCCTTGTACTCGATCTCGTCCTCCACCCAGAGAACGGTCGGCGAATTAAAAACAATGGGCGTACCACGTATCACAAGCACGTCGCTATCCTCGGAAGCTTCAAACGCGCCAAGGCTGCGGTACTCCCTCTCGTTGGGTTTATACATTCTCTTCTGCGTCCTCCTTCTTTTTGTCTTCGTCTGGATCCGGTTCAGTCTTCGCCTGAGGATTGTCGAGCTGATACTCGTCGGCCTTTGCGGCGTTGACCACGTTAAGCGTCTGCACTCTGCGCTTACCTTCCTCGCCGCCGATGGGCGGGAAGCCGAGCGTAACAAGAGCCTGATCGAGCTGCAGCGCGCCGATCTCCGAAAGATACTTGATGGCGTTGAGCTTGTCCCCGAGCTTCGCAAACTGCAGCTTGTTTCCCTCGGCGACGATCTCGTTGCCGTAGCCGCGCTCCTTCGCGCTGAAGAGGCAATTCGTGAAAGCCTGCTGCAGCTGTGCCAGAAAGGGCTTAATGGCTCCTTCGTAAAACTCATCCTCCTGATCGGGCGTTGCCTTGTTCTGAACGATAGCCTCATTGGTGCCGAAGTAGTCGTAGATCTCGCCCTTTATGTACTTGAGCTGCCCCTCAGGGATAGGCGTCTGCTTATCGGTGATCGGCGTGTAGCGGTATTTGTTATCGGTGACGATGATACCGGCGCCGTTATTCTCCATCTGGAGATTGTCACGGATAAAGTCGTTTCGGCGAGCGGTAAGATCTTCGCCCTTCGCGGAGCCGTTGACTTCCAGAACGCCGCGAATAATAGCAACGAGCTCCGCAAACTTGCTCATGCTCTGGTTGAACGTGTTCGCGGTCGCAAGCACGGGTCCAAGCGCCGAGTTGTCGGAGCCGAAAACATCATGATCGGCAAACATGGAGCCGATATGAATGAAGTCCGTATAGGGGAAGGTGTAGCTCTTCCCGTTGTGGAACTTAAAGCGGCAGTAAAGCTCGCCCTTGTACTCCAGTAGATCTATCGTCGAAGCGTTGACGTTGTAAAGCGCGATCAGCTTCCCAGTCGGGCTCCATACCGGATACACGAAGGCGTTGTTATAGAGCTTGAACTGCGCTGCAAGGCGATAATAGAACTGATACGCCGTCTTGGTCGGGTTCGGCTGAAACTGTAAAATATTATTGAGCTCACTCGTGACGTCCACGAGCTTACCGTCGCCGCGCCTGATATGCCGAGGCTGCACCGTTGCAGCTCTCCGGGCGAATGCGTCAATGGCAGCGCGCACCGTGCTGACGTCCCATGCGTCCCCCGAATAAGGCGTAAAGCTGCTCTGGTATGAGTTGAGCAGCTGGTAGGCTGTGTAGCCTGTAAGGTTCTGAGGCTCTTTTCGGCCGAATATGGATTCAAAGAGCCCGCGTCTTTCTTTTTTCACTGGTTCACCCCACGAAATACATATAATCGTCGTAGTCTCTCACGTATATGACCCACGCATTAAGAAGCGATACGGCGCCGTCTATGCGGCGCTTCTCGGTGATTTTCACGGGCTGGATGTTATTTAGTCCTGTCTTCTTCACCCCGGTGTTGGAGAGGCACCACTTCAAGACGGGATTATCGTTGTAGTTGACGATCTTATCCGTCAGAGCGGCGCCCATCTCGCGCATGGGCTGAGACCATGTGAACGGTCCCTGGGCAACAGGCTCCATCTCAAAGCCGTTCGCCTTCATTTCCTCGACCCAATACCCCGCAAGGGCTCGGTCGTAGCCGATCTTGTAAGGATCGATCTTGTATTCATCACGCATCTGGCAAAACCATTCCGTGACCATTGAGAAGTTCACGCGGCTGCCCTCGCATATAGTCAAAAGCCCTCGTTCCGCCCAGAGACGGTACGGGGCTTCATTGGTGCCCTTCTCATCAAGCTTGTCGAGCTTGGCTTGGGGAAGGAAATAATGCTGCGTTATATAGACGGTGGAATCCTGCGGCCGCCTGATCAGCAGCGTCGCCGCCGTCAGGTCTGTCGTTGCGGAAAGGTCGCATCCGCCGATAGCATAGGTGTTATATAGTTCGGCAAGCTCATACGTCGCCGGGTTCTTGATCTGATCGAAGGAGAGCCAGACCTTATTCTCGTTCTCCCTCCAGTTGAAGTCCTTGCACAGGATGCCGGGCACGTCGGCCGGGCTCTGCTTCGCACGTGCCACAAAGTCGGCGAGCGTGCGGTACTGCTTGATGGTGCCGAGACCCGGGTTCGCTTTGATCCAGCAGGCGGGGGCGATCCACTCATCTCGTGCGTCGAGCTCGTACATAATCGGGAGAAAGGTCTCATCCGTCTTCTTCCCGTCAGCTATATCTCCGGCAAGCTCATACATCTCATCGAAGATATTGTCGCGCACCGTGCCGGCTGTCGTGATCATCACGACGAGCGGCTGACGTCTGGAGGAGGTCGATTGCTTCATGACCTCATAGAGGTTCCTGTCGCGGATAGCATGGAGCTCATCAATGATGACGCAATGAGAGTTCAGACCGTCAAGCGTGTTGCTGTCTGACGCAAGGGCTTCAAAGAAGCTCGACGTCGCCGGAAAGTAAATATCACTCCGGCGCTTCTTCAGGACGGCGCGCAGCTCCGGCGACTGCTTGACCATGTTAGACGCTTCAGTCAATACCTTCTTCGCCTGGTCCTTCTTCGTCGCCACGGAGTAGATTTCGGCTGCGCCTTCGTAATCGGCGATCAGCATATAAAGCGCTATGCCGGCAAGCAGCGTACTCTTACCGTTCTTTCGTCCCACAAGAAAGAGCGTCTCGCGGAAGCGTCTGAAACCGGTCTCCTTCTCAAGGAAGCCGAAGAGCGCCTGGATGAAAGCTTTCTGAAAAAGCTCCAACCTGATCGGGGCGCCGATGGTGCCCTGGCTTTGTTTGCAGAAGGTCTCAACAAACTCTATGGGGCGCTCGCCGGTCTCCTCGTCAAAGCAGTATGGACTGTCCGGATCGTCCATCTGTTCTACAAGGCGGCCGTAAACCGATTTGACCCTGCGGCAAGCGTTGATCTCTCCGGAGCGGATAGCCTCGTAGTATTCGCGGACGTAATTCATTTAGCTGCCGGCTTGGCAGGCTTAGCGACGAACTTCATGAGCGCCTGACCGGCCGCCTCAGCCGCGACAGGAGGGAGAGCTTCTCCCAGCTGCTTAATGGTTGCGTTGAAGTTCTTGATCATTGCGTTGTACGATTGCAGAAGCGGATGAGCGCGGCAGATCGAATAATCTCCCTGCGGCATTTCTATGATCAGCCCGTCCTCGTTGATCTGCTCCTCCATATCCTCCAGGGAGACGAGCATATAGGCGGCGCGGTCGATGAGTTTCTTCGTGACCTCAAGTCTTTCTCGCGGCAGATCCTTGTAGAGCTTCGCTATTCTGCGCTGCTCTTTCTTCGTTCGCTGTTCTTTTGTCTGCTCCACCTTAAACTCCTTTCTTTCGGGATGGGTAGGGGGGTTATATAGCCCCCGAGCGGTTCTAAACGTGACTTGGGGCGCGGTTCATTAAAAACGCTTCAATATTTTCGAGATGGGGGGGATTTTTATTGCTCTCCATCCGTCGCAGCGTCGTGCCTGCAGATCTCAACCGCGACCACGTTGATCGGCGACAGAACGAGACGTCCGCCGTCGGCCAGATCCAGCACGACGGTTCCCTGCTCGATCGCAGAAGCAAGCCTGTCCTCAAAGTCGTTGATCGTCATGAGCACCTCAAACTGAAGCGCTCCGTTCTGTGTGTAGATCACGATGGTGCAGCTCTTAGGATTCATACGCGTTCCTTTCCACAAGGTTCCCCTCGTCGTCAAACATAAGTCCCTCAGCGCATGGCAGCTCGCCCTGGTGCTCTATTGCGTGACATTCCCTGCAAAGCGTTTCGAGGTTATCCTCTGACAGCGTTATATCCGGATCGTTGATGTTCCGGGCTGTGAGGTGTACCTTGTGATGCACTATCGCTCCGGGCTTGCCGCAGCGCACACAAAGCCCCATATCACGGGCGAAGATATAATCCCTCGTCTTCCGCCATGCCGTACTGAGATAAAAGCTTTTTGCGAAGTCTTTCATAGGTATCAAAAAGGACGCAGGTTTCCCGGCGTCCATCTCCACACTTAAATTGTAACATAGAAAACAGGGCATTAAAAGGCAAAGAAAAAGGCCCCGCAGATTGCGGAGCCGAAGCGGCAGGAGAGTTATTCGGCTACATACGTCTTGAGCGCGTCCTGAAGCACCTGAGAGAAGTTAAGTCCTCTTTCAAGCGCTGCGGCGTTAAGCCATGCCGGAAGCGTCACGGTGCGATTGACAGACTTGTTATTATGCGCCTGCCTGACAGCGGGCATATAAACGTCGATCAGTACGGTACGCTCGTTTGCACCAACAGCCACATCCTGCAGAGGAGTAGGCGCGGGGATCTCCTCGCCGTCTTCTTCCATGCCGGCAAGGACACAGCCGAGAAGCTCACGGGCCGAGGAGAGCGCATCGTCGTCGCTCTCCCCGCTGGTCGCAACGTCAAGATCGGGAAATACAACGGAGATCTCTTCGCCTTCTTCGTAGCCGAATACAGCGGGATAATAATAACGGTCAACCTTTTTCATACGATACATCCTTTCTTTGTGATAGTGGTTCGGGGCTGTTACCTGAACCGCAGCCCCGACTGTCTTTCGATCGAATCAAGCGTTTTTCTCGGAATGTCCTTATCCGGATGCTTGATCGTCGTTCGCCCTTTCTTGGTGGGGTGTTTGAACTGGTGATGACTTCCGTGAACCTCAACCTCGTACCATCCATCCGCGATCAGGGCTTTGATTACTTCCTTCGATGAGTAACTTTTCATATCCTGCCCTCCTGACAATGATATTATAGCACATATAAAAATATGTGTCAATAGTTTTAACAAATATATTTATATTTGTTGTTAAATTGTCCCCGCAAGCATCGCCTTTGTGTACACAAACGCCGCTTACAAGGGCTTCGCTCTCTGACCATATGCCTCTGAAAGGTCTGCCTTTTTATGCACGGCGTAATTTGATAAACTAAAGTCGGAGGATAAAAACCTCTCCAAAAAAGAAGCAGGCGGAATCTGTGCACAGGTAAAGGCCTCAATATCGTCAACTCATTGTTTCATCAAATCTACAAAGAGCCCGGCTGAAGGACCGAGCTCTTTTGTTTTACTGACGGAGCAGCTCTCCGAAGATCTTCAGAGCCTTTCCGTGAATGTTCGTCGCCTGTCTGCGGGAGACGTGCATCCGCTCCGCTATTACGTCCCAGCTGAGAAGCCGCCAATTCTTATTCTCCCGGTAACACAGATACCGGAGCCGCAGGCATTCCATCTCATCCGGATGATCGCCCATCTGTGCGATCAGCTCCGCGATCTGCCCCTTGCGGTCGGCGTAGCGGTCGTAGCAGATCGTCACCTTGCTGCTTGCCTCTTCCAGACGCGCCATGCCATTAGCGAGATCTGCGCCGTTGGCGCCGGTCTTCACGCTCACGCCGTCATAATGCGGAGTGATCCTTAACACGTCGCTTCGGAGCTCCGCATAGAGCTGATAGGCATTCTCCGCTGCGAAGTCGTACTTCCGGGCGGATTTCAGGAACTCCTTCACAGGCGTCATCTTAGTGATCTCCATTGATCAGCCTCCTTTCTCCTTGAAACAATTGCATAGATAGCCGACTAATCCCTTCATGAGCCAGAGCTTGAGGAAGAGCTTTCCGTTTTCCGGGTCTTCACGGCTTGCTGCCGTCAGCTCGTTCAAGGCTCCGAACATATCGTTCATGGCTGCCGTATCGAGCGGCTTCGCGTTTTCAACGCCGAACTGATAGACCTCCGCGAAAGCCTCCCTGTAGTCCTTGCCGGAGAAGATCATAAGACCGCCACCTCCGGCAGAGCTGCCACTTCAACGATGATCCCCTCAAAATCCCTCGACCAGAGCTTCCGGTTGACCTCGACGGCGACGTGCGCGTCATTCCGGAAGAATCCGCAGTACGCCATCTCATCCTTCAGCATCTTGATCATGTTGTCCGTATCCGGTCGGGAGGTCTTGTATTCGCGCTCCTTGTGGTTCGCTCCATTATCCCGAAAAATCCATGTCACGGAGAGAGACAGCGCCCCGGTGAAGGGCTCCGGCGGTCTATGCGTCGAGAGATGCGCCCGGAAGCTTATTCTCGCCTGCTTCAGCTCCGTGCTGTCGTGTACATAGGGCTTGCCGGTACGCCTGTTCACCGCCAGCTCATGTTCCTGCTGCGTGACAGTCGGGATCCTCATAGGCTCCACGAAGCGGATAAGGCTTGTTTGCTGAAGCCGTGAGAGTATTAGCATATCGGCAGCGGTGGAAGTAAGAGCTTCAAGCCTTTGAGCTGCGAGCAGCATTGTGATACTGTCACAACAGGTTACAGGCGGCTGTGCACCTTCGAGCATTTCCCTGATCGGGCATGCAGAACAGTCATAATCCTGGTGCTCTTGTGCCTCGCTACAACATTTCAACGCAAGAATGAGCTTTTCATCATCCAGCTTTACGCCCATACAACGCCTTCGCCTTTCTGCCTGCCTTGCGAGGATACCCCGTTTTGGGCTCCTCCCAGAGTACCCATTCGCGCCAGTTGCCATAGGCCATCTTGCGATTGGGCTTCTCGACTCCGGCACGCCTCATCTTCGCCTTTGCTACGCTGCGCGCCAGAGAGCGCGGCCAGACGTAAGCCTGATTTTTCAGCTTTCTGATGTTTCTATTTTTTCTCATTTTGAGCTCCTTTCAAAATTGCATTGTCCAAAGTCAGGGGGACATATGGGGAAGGGCGGGCATTTAAGCCCTTCCCCTATTTGTACCCCTTTGGACGTGACTTGTCACCTATACGTAAGTATAGGATGTCATGTCACAATGTCACAAACTCTATTGTTCCTTCTCTTTTTTCATAACAATGCCATTGTTAACGCAGTAACCACATCGGCCTAATGCCTGCCGCAATGTGTTATCTTTTACCTGCTTATAGTCGAGTAAAGCCTTAAAAGAAACTGGTTCACCATTTACAGAGAGTGCGCTAAGAGCATTTTCTATTTTCTCTCTTTCGGTCGGCTCCTTTGCCTTCTTCGATCGACGTCCCTTTGCGCTCAGCGTCGTATCATCCTCCCGCAGATCTGCAAGGCTGCCGATATTGTCCACCTGATGGATCGGATAGCGAAACCAGAGATACAGCGGCTTGAACTTCGGGAACTCGCGGAGGGTGCCCTCGATGCGCCATGCAGTATAGCGGGAAACGGTCTCCTTGATATTGTTGGCGTTGACGAGTGCGGTCTGAAAATCGAAGTTTGAGAGCTTGCTCTTGGCTATTCCCTCCATCGTGACCGAGGAACAGAGCTGATCCTGGGAAGCTGCGTCCGGAAAGCCGGCGTCTTCGAGCGTCCTGTCCCAATACGTACAGAGGGCCTTGTTCGTCTCCTGCTCCCGTAGCGCCTCCGTCACGTTGAGCTCGATGAGGTCGAGCAGCGCGTCCGGATCACGGGCGAAAACGCCGGAGCCTGAAGCTCTGTCCATGGAACGTTTGTTCGACTGTACGCCCTTTGAGTGATGGTGGCAGTAGATCACCGCGCAGCCGAGCTCATTACACACTTTATCAAACTGGTTGCAGAAAGCAGCCATCTGATCCGCACTGTTCTCGTCGCCCGTGATGATCTTATAGAGCGGGTCGATAATGACCGCTATGAAGTGCTCCTTCATGGCGCGGCGGATAAGCTTAGGGGCGAGCTTGTCCATCGGGATCGCGGAGCCTCGGAGGTTCCAGACCTTAATATCGGACGCTCTCCGAGGCGTTTTTCCCGTGGCCTTGTAGATCTCATCGAAGCGGTTGTAACAGGTCGCTTTTGCGATCTCCAAATTGACATAGAGCACCTTGCCTTGCGTGCACTGCCAGCCGAGCCACCTGCCGCCCTCTGCGATCGCTATCGCGAGCTGCATGAGGGCGTAGCTCTTGCCGGCTTTTGACGGTCCGACGAGCAGCATCTTCTGCCCCTGACGGAGAACACCGTCAATGAGGGGCGGATCGAGCGGCGGGAGGTCTTCGAGCGCGTCGGCGAGATCCTCAAAGTCGGGGAGCTCGTCGTTGACGCCTTCGATCCATTCCTTCCACTCGCTCCAAGAGGGCTGCCCGATGTTCGTATCGACAAGCCACTGCTTGTGGCCGTTTCGCATGATGCCGGGCATACGCGAGAGGCGCGAGGGGTTCCGGTTTTTCTGGTCAATGTCAAGACCGTTTTTCTTACAGACGGAGTAAAGGTACTCGACCCTTTTCTTGTACTCCTCATAGGAGCCCGCCTCGACCTTGACAATTGCATGGAGCGACTTCTTTCCGGAATGCACCAGACACGCCACGGGGAGCTCCAGCTCTCTGATGATGGCATTCTGACGCTCGATTTCCATACTGTCGCTCTCGATGAGCGCGTACCGGAACTCGGTCACGTTCTCGTTTTTAATGCCTTTGCCGTCAAGCGGGTTGAAGCGGATCCACGCGCCAACCTCCGGCACGTAGTCTCCGAGAACCTTCCCGATGTCGCCTCCGCAGCGTGACAGCTCCTCGATGAGCTGTCCGGCGGTGCGATCGTAGGCTCCGGCAGTCGGCATATATACGCCGTCCTCGGTCTTCCATGCTTTGGTGACGTAGCCGACGTTCTCCGAGCTGTCGAAAAGCGTCTGCAGATAGGTGATCAGCTCGCCGACGGGATCCCATTTATCGGGCTCGTGAAGCTCTTGTCCTTCGATCCATCTGGTATCGACGATCTTCAGATCATCCCCACCGATTTCGCCGTCCCAATCCAAGGAGCGGTTTCCGGCGATCGCCCGGGCGGGAGGTTCCCAGCCCTGGCTTTCGGCAATGTGTACGATGGTGCCGATATTGACCGAGGCAGACCACCCGCCTTTGAAGCTCTCCCACTTGCGCTCAAACTCGCCCTCGTGATAGCGCGCTGTGTCCCGGCGGCTCCAGTCCTTCCACATGGAGAGGGGAAAGCCGCCGGCTTTAAGAGCCATTCCGATGGAGCACCATTCATCATACTCGCACGCTGCGGGATCTATCGCGGAAAGAACGGTTGGGATGTCGTAGTAAGTATCGGCCATAATTGAGCTCCTTTAGGAGTGTATGTTGCGGGGTTTATGCTGCGCGGGACCATCCATCCATTACCGGCGATCCTGTCGATAAGCATTTTTGCGGCGTTGAAGCTCCATTGCCCCACGTCATGGAAGCCCCTGCTCTCAAGGAAGCGGATCTGCTTCGGGGTAGTGAGCCCTTCGTCCATGCGGGAATGGAGCTTATCAAGGAGCTGCTGAGCCTTGCCTGCGCTCTCGATCTCATCGGCAAAAATACCGAGCTTTTCGAGCGCTGCTTTCTGCTCCTGCTTGACGGCTTCGCTCTCCCACCCGAAGGCGGGAACGTAGTCGCTCATCTCCGGAGCATGAATGCTCATCTCGAACTGCAGGGGATCCACGAGCTTACGCTTCCGGCGCCGCATTTCATAGAGCTGCTTTGCCAGGGCTTCCTCGCGCTGGGCGACGACGTCGCTCTCTGCCTGCTCTTCGGCTTCGACGATATCCACGCCGTCCACGTTCGCGCCTTCGAGGTTTTTTGTCATCTGCTGCGCGACTTCTGCGGTCTCTGCGATAAGGCACGCGGGGCGGCAGAGCTCATGGCGCTCGGTCAGCCAGAGGAAGTCCAAAAGCAGGAGATGATCCTTGCCGGGAGCTATGCGCGTCCCTCGGCCTATCATCTGGCAATAGAGGCCCCTGAGCTTCGTCGGACGGAGCACGACGATACAATCGACCGTCGGGCAGTCCCACCCCTCTGTGAGCAGCATTGAATTACAAAGCACGTCGTAGCAGCCCTCGTCAAACTCACGGAGGATCCTCTCACGGTCCGGGCTTTGACCGTTGACCTCTGCCGCCCTGAAGCCGTGCGCTTCGAGGATGTCCCGAAACTTCTGGCTCGTCTTGATCAGCGGCAGGAATACAACGGTTTTCCGCCCCCTGCAGATCTTCTCCATCTCGGCGGCGATCTGCTCGAGATAGGGATCGAGCGCGAAGCCGACCTCTGCGGCCCGGAAGTCGCCGTTCTGGATGCTGACGCCGGAAAGATCGAGCTTCAGCGGAATCGTCATTGCTCTGATCGGGCAGAGGTAGCCCTCTTTGATGGCGCGCGGCAGGGTGTATTCATAAGCGAGACTGTCGAAAAACTGTCCCAGGTCGCGCATATCGCCCCTGTCAGGCGTTGCCGTGACGCCGAGGACTTCCGCACCGTCAAAGTGTTCAAGCACCCGCTGATAGCCCTCTGAGAGCGCGTGATGCGCCTCGTCGATGATGATGGTCTTGAAGTAGTCCTTCCGGAAGCGCTCCAGCCTGTTCGGTCGCATGAGCGATTGAACGGAGCCCACCGTCACACGTTCCCAGGTGCCGAGGCAGGACGCCTCCGCCTTCTCCAGCGAAGCCCTGAGCCCGGTCGCCTTCAGGAGCTTATCCGACGCCTGATCTAAAAGCTCGCCACGGTGCGCCAGGATCAGGACGCGGTCGCCTTTGCGAACCTTGTCCTCGGCAAGCGCGGAAAAGACGATGGTCTTTCCGGAGCCGGTCGGGAGAACGAGCAGCGTCCGACGGTGCCCCTTCTCCCATTCGGCATGGATGGCAGCCCTCGCCTCTTCCTGGTACGGTCTTAGCTGCATCTTCATGGCTTACCACTTCCCGGCTGTCCAACTGTTCTGCGCCGGCTTCGGTGCGGGTATCGGATGCTCCTCAGGGTCGAGGTAGGTATCTATCTTGTTATTCTCACGGTCGGCGCCGGTCTGCTTGTTCTTGTAACGGTTCACGATGACCTTTGCCATGCCGGAGCGCCCGAGGATCTTGTCGAACTGCATCCGGAATTTCTCGCCCTTTTTGCGGAGCCCGACGGAGGTAAAGAACTGGCAGAGCTTCCACTCCATCTTTTCTATGAGGAACAGGCGTTCCAATACGGTGGTGGTGCGCCCGATCTCGTCGGTGATCTCCAGTTCGAGGTCTGCACAGTTACAGGCGGGGATCTTCTCGCCGCCCGGATAGCGGGTACGTTCGAACTTTGTGACGGTGAACTTGTAGATACCGGGCTCGAATATCGTAAATTGCCCTTCCTCGTTTTCGATTGTGTCGTCCCAATCAAACCTTCTCTGTTCTTCCATTTATGGTCTCCTTTCGTTAAAACGGTAATTGTACGTCGCTGTTGAGGAACGGGTTTTCGAGCCGCAGCTCCTTGATCCTGCCGAGGATCTTATCCCAGCAGGGAATGACCCACTCGTCGATGAACTCGCGCGGATAGTCCGACGCCATCATGTCATTGGGGAAGAAACCCTTCTCGGTGACAACCAGGCGCAGCTCGTGCGCGTGCACCTCGCTGACCTTGAAGAGGCTCACCAATTCAGAGGGAAGATGCGGCTCGTCCTCGAAAGCTTCATACCCCGGCGCTGACGTCGTTTTATTTTCCAAAACAGGCGGGTTTTCCGGGGGGTTGACGGGCTCGCGTTCTTCGGTCGATACATTGTCCGCCTCGACCTTCGGCGGCGGGGTTTTAGGCGCATTCTGCGAACGTGCGTCTTCCGTGAAAAGATGCGCGATAGCCGAGAAGCTGAAGGGGAGCTCTTCCGGAAGATCAAAGCGGTTCTTGGCGTCCCATGCAACACGGTGCTGCGTGTACATAACGCGCTCGGTGCCGCCGTGGGCTTTCGTCTTCTTGTTTGCGTCCTTGACGGTGATCGTCTTCCAATTTGCAAACAGAACGAGGTCGGCCCATTCCTTGAGCATCCGGGGAGAATCGCAGTTTTTTGAAGCAAGTAGCTTCATCTCCCACCGGTCGTAGGCGTTCTGATCGCTTTCCGGAGGCGTGAACGTGCGTATCGTTGCATGAGACGTCAATACAATGTTGACGCCTTTATCACAAAGCTCCTGAAGCTTGTTGAGCATTCGCCCCATGTCTTCAAAGACGTACATATAGCCGCGTCCATAGGGGATTCCTTCGATTCCGTCAACGCTGTTTTTATCGCAGATCTTTTTGATAGCGAGCTTCTCGGCCCAATCTGCGGTATCGATAACAAGCGTGCTCAGTTCTGAAGGGTGCCGGATAAAGTAGTCGATGTCCTCGAGAAGCTCTGAGAAGCTTTTCGGAGTAGGGATCCTCGTTATATCCATGTGGGAGGTGCTGCCCTCTGTATCAATGAAAACGGGATCCGGAAACTGTGCCGCGAAAGTTGACTTTCCTATGCCTTCAACGCCATAGATGATGGTCTTTATCGCGGTTTTGATTTTGCCTTTAATCAGCTGCATTGTTTCCTCCTTGGCCTTCGATTATTGGCCTGTGTTATCATGTCCGCCCATCGACAATTTTCAGGGCAGTAATCCCCATCATTGTCGATACGGTCGATGGAGCATTCTGAAGCAGGAAGATCTTCTCTGTATCCGTGGGCATAAGCCCATGTGCGGAAATTGTTGTAGTCGTCCCATTGCTTACAGATGCTTATTCCCCGGCCTCCATAGTTTTTGTAGTCGGCATTTCGGGGATTGTTGCAGCGCTGCCGAATGCTTTTCCAGATGTGATATAACCTTTCGGCAGCGCCTCCGTGTTTGAGAAGTTGCTCGCCTCGCTTCGCCCCGGCAGTTTTGCTTCTTTGAGCTGCCAATTCCTTATGCAGGCACCCACAGCTCGAGACTTTACCGGATTGAAGATCGGAGGAAATGGCCTTTTTTTGCTTCCCACAATCACAGGTGCAAAGCCAAAGTGAATGACCATACTGGGATCCGATATGCTTATCAACAACCAGGCGGCCAAAGCGCCTCCCGGTCAAATCAACCAAATTGCCCATTAGAAAACACCTGCTTTCCATTGGGGAGTTGTTTCATCTTCGGAATCAGAAGATTCGAGGTGTCCATCTGTTATTATCACTGAGCACTCGGCGCCGGTCGATACGCGGGTAGCGATCGCCTGAAGGCCTTCCTGCTCAAGCCAGACGCCGAACTCCGTGAGAGTATCGATGTCCATCTGCTCAAGTTTATCGAGCAGCACAAAGCCGCAGGCGGGATTAAGCCGGCGGACGATGGCAGCCGCCACACGCAACTGCTCCGAGCCGCTCATGCAGTCCCATGAATGACCCTTATACTTGAGCTCGCCATCCTCGACGGTCAGCTCCGGAAGGGGAAGGTTCGCGCCTTCGAGCAAATCCAGACGCTCACAGCGCTTTTCGTCGATGTACTTGGTCAGTTCTCTGTACTTCTCCGTTTCAGCCTTTGCGGCTTCCAGCGCGTGCTCCTTCGTGAGGTTTGCGCGGATCTTCGCATTGGTCGTCTCGACGTCGCGGAGGTTCTCCTCGATCTCCTCGGTGCTCTCGTCATGGAGCGTTTTCGCGTCCCTCTCGGCGGCCGTGATGGCGTTTCCGAGGGCGTCGCGCTTCTCGATGAGCGCGTTGAGACTGTTCGTGACGTCTATGATCTGCTGCAGAATGAGAGCATGACGCTCTTTCATATTGGCGAGCTCGTCCCGTGCGCGCTTGTTCTCGGCGTTCCGGCGGAGGATCTCGCCATGCCGGGCGAGAAGCTCCTGTACGGAGATCTCCTCTTCCGGAACTCCCGGATATTCCGGCAGCTCGTTCGCATAAGCCTGCTTCTGATCGCGGATCTGACCGATGGCCGTCCTCTGCGTATATGCGCGGCTGATCTCGTCGTCGAGCTTCTTCAGCTGCGGCTCTATGCCGAGGATCTGAAGGAGGGTGTCCGCTTTCTCCTTCGCCGTCGCCTGCATGAAGCGGGGGAGGTCGAGCGCGAATATGCTGATGAACTCATTGAGGAGCTGCTGCCCGGCACGCTTCCCTGTGGGATCGGTGACGGTGAGTGCAGCATTCTTTCCCTTGCGCTCCACGGTGAGCCCGTTGGAGAGGGTAAGCTTGATATGGGGCGGCGTCATTGAGCCCTCACGGGCGGCCTCTGAGGGCTTGTAGCGGTCTCCTCCGAGCGCCCAGACGATAGCGTCCAGTACGGTCGTCTTCCCGGCGCCGTTCTTTCCGCCGATGATCGTCAAGCCGGTGGGCGAAGGCGTCAGAGCGACCGCCTTCACGCGCTTGACGTTCTCGATCTCAAGAGTGTTAATTGTTACCGGCATTCTTGGCCTCCTTCTTTGCGGCTTCCTTATGGCGGCACCTGCAGAGGGGCTCATAGCGGTGGAACAGACGATACAGACCGCTGCGCCCCATATAGTGGCACTTGTGGGTATCCTCCTCCATGAGGAACGTCGCTATAGCCGACATAGGACCCATTTCCTCTTTGATGCCGGAGATATACTTCTGGTGCTTTGCCGTCTGCCCCTGAAGACCTTCGACGTACTCCTGCAGCTTGGCTATGAGCTGCGACTGATTGAGGAGCTGCGTCTTCAGCTCAAGGTTATCGGTCTTCAGCTTCTCCATAGCCTCAGCGTTCTCGCTGAGCTCCTGCGCCAGGGCAAAGAATGCCTGCGCGTCGATCGTGATGGTCTTCTCCTGCGCTTCGGCGGCGTTCTCCTCTGCAGGCATACCGCGCTCGGCGTAGATGGGCTTCACGGGGCTGGGAATGTCGTCGATGGGCTTTGCGCCTGCTGCGGCCTTCATGGCAGCGCACTTCTCCATAGTGAGGCCCCATGCGCTCCTCTTGTGGTGCACGGAGGCAAGCGTGACGTTGAAGGCGTTGGCAAGCTCCTTGTTGCTCGCTCCGTCGAGGCACATCTCGCGGAAGCGGTTCTTTTCTTCGGGGGTCCAAATTTTCTTGTTCATAGAAAAATACTCCTTTCAATAATCATCTTCGTCGGTTTCGTTCGCGAGGTGGTTCAGCTCTCTGATCTCTCGCGGAAGGTGCTTGATAAGTGCGACGGCTGCGACCGTCAGAAGGGGGAGGCAGACTTCACCGCCTGTGAGAGTGGGATCTGCACGGTGCGCTTTTGCGTAGGGAGTGCATATCCACATGAGGATAAGCCCCACGATCAGGGCGATAATGTACGGGATCAGCGCCTTGAGCGCCTTTTTAAGCTTTGCCACTTGCGGCTCCTTTCTGCACTTTGGCTTTCCGGTTCGGGGATTGGCAGCTCGCCCACTCAGCCATGGAGCGTACCAGCACTCGACCGTCCGGGGCCGTCTTGATCTGCTTTTCCTCGATGAGCTTGTACACGGTCGTCGGCGAGCATCCGAGGATCTTCGCGGCGGTCGTCTTGGTGACTATTTCGCCGTACTGCTCCGTCCATGCGACAGCCGCATTCTGCGACCATCGGCGGCGCGCCCACTCATCATTGGCCTTTTGCAGCTTGATCAGTGTGACCTGCATCGAGCGGATCAGCTCGTCCATCGCGTACTCGTTCGGTCTCGCTTCCATCTGCAGCCTCCTTTCTCTTCGGGCAGTCCTTCGTGCTCTCCCCGACCCAATCAAAGCGGGTGCCGAGGATCCTCACGCGCCGGTTGGCGGTGCAGTAGTAGGTGTAGGGCTTGATGCGCTTCCCGCGATACTGTACGGTGTGCTCGGCGGTGTACTTGCAGTGCTCGCAGCGCTGCGGAAGTAAGCAGTTATCCATTGGCGCCTCCATTCACGATCTCGACCATCCGGAGCCACGCTTCGGCGATCATGATCTCGTCTTCGTTGAGACTGTCGAGGTCTTCATCGTCTGCCGCGCAGACCACCACGGGGCCGCGCACTATGTCCCAACGGGGCGGCTTGCCGAGGAACAGGTTGGGAGCGGGCTTCCGCTCCTTGAGCTTCGCTTCCTCGTCGCAGACCACCACGATATGGCGATCCTTGCCGGTGAAGGTCACGGCGGGGATTATCTGGATTGGGCCGTTCACAAACATCTGGAACATATCCAGCTCGTTTGGGATCGTGATCTCCCTGGGCGGTTCGTAGGGTTCCTTATGGAGTACGGTTATCTGTTTTTCCATTTGTACTTAACTCCTTTTCGTATATATCATTGAGTTTTCTTATCACCATATCAAAACAGATTGCGCCAAAGCCGGCTTTTATCTTGTCCAACTCTCTCGTTAAGGTGATGAGAAGATTTACATATTCTCGTCCAACAAATACGGGGTGCCCACGCATTTGTATTTCGGTCGAGTACGTGTCGTTGCCTGTTCCTTGGATTTTTGCTTCAATCATTTGCACAACCTCCTTTTGTGTGCTAAAATGTCCTTGGGTTTTTTGCCTGCCGTTCCCGTGCGCGTCCTCGCCGGGGCGGCTTTTTTTGTTTAGCTGGCCTGTTTCGGAAGTTCGCTCAGCTTCAGGCGATAATTCCTGCCCTTGCCTATGCGATAGGCGGGTATCTTGCCTTCGCGGATCCACTTCCAAACAGTCTGGGGCTTTACACCGTAATAAGCGGCGACCTCCTTTACTGTCACATAGCGTTCCTCCAATAGCTTTTCACCTCCTTTCTGTTTATTCTTGTTGACTTTTCTTCACTTTCGGTGTATCATAGTACTGCTCCAACTAAATAACAGCGAAAGCAAGCTGCGGAAGAAAACAAGATTTTGCAGTGGTGTGTTTGTTGCTTCTTGTTTCTTCGTGATTATTTTACTTAAATCTTGTTAAGCTGTCAATACTATGGAAAAAATATATTGTTAAGTCGTATTAAGTCAGAAGATCTAAACGGAGGTGCTTTATGACTATTTTCTTCCAAAGAGTTGAACTGTTATGCAAGGAAAACGGGCTATCTGTTGACAAATTGGCGAAAAACATAGGAATGAGCGGCGCGTCTGCTTCACATTGGAGGCACGGTGCGATTCCTTACAAATCTACCATAAAGGCTATCGCTGATTATTTCGGTGTTTCTATTGAGTATCTTCTCGGAGAAACTGATCAAAGAGTACCTGATAATTATCCTCACGCCTATCGCGTCCCTGTCTTGGGCCGTGTAGCTGCCGGGCTGCCTCTGTATGCGGTCGAGGAGATATTGGATTGGGAGGAGCTGCCTCTCGAATGGAAGAAGAAAGGGGAATACTTCGGCTTGCAGATACAAGGGGACAGCATGGAGCCGAGGATCTGTGAAGGTGACGTCGTTATCGTCCGGAAACAGGAGCAGGTGGAGAGCGGAGAGATCGCGATCGTGCTTGTGAACGGTGATTCCGGTACCTGCAAAAAAGTCTTGTGGCACGATAAGGGCGTCACTCTGATCTCACTGAATGCCAACTATGCACCACAGTTTTATACTTGCGATGAAGTAAAAAACCTCCCCGTGACGATTCTCGGCAAGGTCGTCGAGCTTCGAGGGAAATTGTGAGGTGATCTATGAATAAACAAAAAGACGGCCGCTACCGCTCGAAGGTTGTTGTAGGACAACGAGCGGACGGCCGAAACATTGTAAAATGGATCCAAGGCTCCACGAAGAAGGAGCTGGAGCAGAACCGGCAGAGGATCCTCGCGGAGTACAGGGACGGCGTCGCTTCTGAGCGGCGGAACGTCCTCGCCACGGATTGGATCTATCAATACTTTGATCACTCGATCGCCCCGGGACAGAAGCCGGCAACGGCGGAGGACATCCGGAGCCAGATAGATCGCTATATCTTTCCTCATCTCCGGGATAAGCAGCTCCGGGCGATTTCCCTCGCCGATATTCAGAGCTGCGTGAACGCCTGCGCCGGGAAGTGCCGCTCCATCCATACAAACGTGATGGGCGTCCTCCGGAGATCCTTCGCGGCAGCCGTCGCAGAGGGGTACATTGACAGAGACGTCACAGCGGCCTGTGTGGTGCGCCTGCCTGAGCGTAGACACAATCGCGCCTTTACGCCTGAGGAAATGGCTATTCTCAAAAGAAACGTCGCAGAACGCAAAATAGAGCCCTTATTGACGGCGCTTCTGTTCTACACGGGGATGAGAAGGGGAGAACTCATCGGGCTCCAATGGAAAGAGGTCGACCTGAAGAACGACGTGATCCGCGTCCGGAGGGATTTCGACTGGAAAGAGAATGTGCTTGATACGCTGAAGACGCCGAACGCGAAGAGGGATATTCCTATCGTGCCGGAGCTCCGGGAGATTCTTGAAGAGAACAAGGGCCCACGTGAAAGCTATGTCGTTCATGCGCCGACGGATCCCATGAAGGCGCTTCCGGAAGCGACGTATAAGCGTCGCTGGAAGGCTGTGAGAGAACTCATCGGCGCCGAGGACGTGACCGCGAGGACGTTCAGGAACAATTTTGCGACGGTGTTATACGACGCCGGCGTCGACGTGCTCACGGCCTCCAGGGCGATGGGGCATGCGGATCCATCCACCACTTTGAAGATCTATACGGACATAGAGCGCAGCCGGAAGGTGAAGAAAGGAGCGGCTCAGGTGAAGGCCGCTTTTGCAGAAAAGACTGAGGACGAAAAAACAAAAGTTGCCAGAAAGTTGCCAAACAGTACAGCATTTTTTGAATAGAGAATAAAAAAGAAGCCCCGATTTTCTTTTGAAAATCAAGGCTTTTTTGTTGGTCGGAGCGGCGAGATTTGAACTCGCGACCTCCTGGTCCCGAACCAGGCGCGCTACCGAACTGCGCTACACCCCGATATGTCCTTTAACTAATCGAGCGGCTAAGCCAAAGGCTCACTCCGCTCATAAAAAAGATGGAGCCAATGCAGGGACTCGAACCCTGGACCTGCGCATTACGAATGCGCTGCTCTACCAACTGAGCTACATTGGCTTGCACAGTTAGTTATTATAACAGATTTTTGCGGCGGTGTCACTACCCGAACCGATAAAATCAGGCTTTCAGCTTAAATATATTTTTTGCACCTTTGCCGAAAAAACCGAACAGAGGGGGCGGAGCACGCCTGTTTTCCTGATTGACTGCGTGCTTGCGGGGTGATAAAATAGGCGCGTAGATTTGCAGCATGCGCAGCTTTTGGCGCAGAAGGAGGAAAAATGTATTGTAAGAAATGCGGCGCCGCGCTTCCCGATGGCGCTAAATTCTGCGGCAACTGCGGCAATATGCTGAACGCGGCTCCCGCTCCCGGGCAGTATGCCGCTGCCAATATGCCCCCGCAGGGCTATACTCAGCATCAACGTGTGGATCAGCCCACCGTATCGCGGATTACTTGGCCGCCCGTCATCGGCATACTGATGGCGGTCGCGCTCGTCCTGTATATTGCGGCGCAAGTGTTGGATATCGGCAACATGCGCTACTTCGGCGTGAACCTCGGCGGTATAGTCTTTCAGACTGCGATCAATGTTTTCGTCCCGCTTCTGGCAATGATACTCTTCTTCGTACCCACAAGGCGCGTTCCCGTAGTCACCGCCATACCGCGCTGGATCGCCCTGCTGGCGGCTGTCTTATCATTGATCATGCTTGCGAATAACGGCGCGAGCAGCGGCATTTTCCGCAGCCAGCTTACAACCTTCCTGCTGTTTACGCTGCTGCCGACGGTGCTCTATACCGTCGGCACCGCCGCCAAGCCCCGCACGGTCGTTATCGCCATAATATTCCTCGTGATAGCCCTGATCGGCTTCTTCACCAACTTTTTCGGCTTTGATTGGCGAAGGCTCAGTTACGGCGGTATGGAGCGCAGGATGGGCATCTATATGATAGTCTCCGCTGTCGCCGACCTCTTTGCCGCCGCGGCATATACAATAGCCCTGTTCTGCTCGCGGAGGAAGTATTATCCCGAAAAGCAGTGATTTTAATTATGAAAAGAGAGCGCCCTTGCGGGAAGCTCTCTTTTGTTTTATCCTGTTATTTCACGTTCACAAGCTCATATTCCCTCGTACCGATACCTATCTTCTCGCCATGGGCGAGCCCTGCCGCCCAATCGGTATCGGGATGGACGAGGCGGAACACGTCGTTATGACCCTCGTGTTTGCCGGGAGCGTCGGCTGCGCTGCCGGGGACGATGGGGGAGGAGTTTACCTTGTCCACGCAGGCTTGATCTATAGCGACGGGATCGAAAGAGGCAAACATGCCAACGTCAGGCACCACGGGAATATCGTTACAGCTGTCGCAGTCGCACTCGGGCGAAACGTCAATTACCATGCTGATATGGAAGGATGGCTTGCCGGCAAGCACCGCCTTTGTGTACTCGGCGATCTTTTTGTTCATCACGGGCTTTGCTTCGTCCCACTTGGTCATTATAGCGCCCTTGGGACAGTAGGCGATGCAGTAGCCGCATCCGAGGCAATGCTCCTCGTCGATAACGGCTTTTCGCTCGATAACGTGCACACCGTCGTTGTTGCAGTTCCTGACGCACATACCGCAGCCGATGCACTTCTTCGTGTTGATCCGCGGAGTGCCGCTGGAGTGCATTTCCATTTTACCCTTCTTAGAGCCTGCGCCCATGCCGATATTCTTCAAAGCTCCGCCGAAGCCGGCGTTTACGTGTCCCTTGAAATGTGTGAGCGAAATAATGATATCCGCCTCGGCAATGGCGGCGCCGATCTTCGCTTCTTTTATGTATTCGCCGCCCTCAACGGGGATAAGCCGCTCGTCCGTGCCTCTCAGACCGTCGGCGATTATAGTGTGCACGCCGGTTGCGAGAGGATTGTAGCCGTTCATATATGCGGCGTCAAGATGGTCGAGCGCGTTGTTGCGGTAGCCGATGTAGAGAGTGTTGCAGTCGGTAAGGAAGGGCTTGCCGCCTCTCTGCTTTATGTGGTCGCAGAGCACGCGCGCATACTGCTGGCGCAGGAACGCCATGTTGCCGACCTCACCGAAATGCAGCTTTACCGCAACGTATTTGTCCTTGAAATCTATGCTGTCAATGCCCGCAGCCTTTATAAGCCGCAGGAATTTTTCCAGCAGGCTGTCGCTCATGTCAACGTGCATGTCGGTAAAATAAACCTCAGAGCTCAATTATCTCACCCCTTATATGGATTTTACGCAATTATACCATGCCGTTCCCCTGTTTGCAAACACGGCATATTTCAACAACGCGAGCGATATGGTCAAAAGGTACTTAATCCAAAGGGCGCGGGATAGACGGCGTCCTTGCCGACGTCCGCATTCTCGTTGAGCTTATTGAGAGAGGTCTTATCGCGGATGATGGAGATCAATATGGCTCGTTCAAAATTGCACCATGTTTGTTTTTATGAGCTTTGCCTCAAATAAATACTTAATGCAACAGCTGCTTGCATTTGCTTTGAAGATATAATCATTGAAAAGAACAGCATTAAAAGTATAAGGTCAAGACCACAATGCCTGCACCACCCGCATTTTTCGGCAAAATGCCGCATATTATTTGCCAGTATAATTGGGAGGCAATAAGTTATGCTGGCTGCGTTGTGGGATTTTTTGAGGAGCATTTTTGTTTTTGCCGGATGCGTGCACGAGCGCAGCGGTCTGCCTAAAAAGCTCGACCCTTCCGAGGAGGAGAGGCTGACCGCCATTCTTTTAGGCGGCGACGAAAAAGACCGTGCAGCCGTGCGCGATACGCTCATCGAGCATAACCTGCGTCTCGTTGCCCATATAGCCAAAAAGTACCGTCACGGCAGGGATATCGACGACCTCATCTCAATAGGCTCCATTGGACTTATAAAGGCGGTCAATACTTTCAGCCCATCACGCGGCAAGTCGCTCGCCGCCTATGCCGGACGCTGTATCGAAAATGAAATATTGATGGCACTGCGGCAGGAGCGCAAGAGGACGGGGGAGGTGAGCCTTGAAGAGCCCATAGGCTGCGACCGTGACGGCAACGAAATAACCGTTGGCGACGTTTTGAGCGCGGAAGGCGACGTCGCCGAGGACGTTGAGCGCCGAATAGATATCGAGCGTATGCGCAGGGTCGTGGATGCTGTGCGCGATGAGCGGGAGAAGCAGGTGATAATACTGCGCTTCGGGCTCGACGGCGGCGACCCGCTGCCACAAAGAGAGGTCGGCAAAAGGCTCGGCATATCAAGATCCTATGTTTCGCGTATCGAGAAAAAGGCGCTGGAAGGTCTGCAAAAGGCGCTTTCGCGCGAGGGGCTGCCGCGTATGCCTTGAAATAACGCTCGGCTGACGATATAATATAGTCAGCACATGCCTGAGCGAGGGAAGGAAAATGACGCGTGTATTGATAGTTGAGGATGACGGCGCAATAGTAAAGGCGCTTTCGGATTATCTTGCGGGAGAGGGCTTTTTGTGCCTGACAGCCAATGGGCAGGAGCGGGCAATAAAGCTCTTTTCCGAAAACGAGATCGATATAGTGCTGCTGGATATCGCCCTCGGCGACGGCAGCGGGTTCGTTGTCTGCTCCGCGATAAAGGGCATGCGTGATATCCCTGTGATATTCCTTACTGCCTCGGGCGACGAGCACAGCGTCGTTGCAGGCTTGGAGCTTGGCGCGGACGACTATATAGCAAAGCCATTCCGACCGAGGGAGCTTGTATCGCGTATGCGCACGGTGCTCCGCAGGTACGGCAAGGCACAGCAGACATTTGAAATGGGCGGCGTCAGGGTCGATATCGAAAAAGCGGCAGTTACAAAAAACGGAGAAGAGGTATTCCTCTCTGCGCTGGAATACAGGCTGCTGCTCGCCCTGATCAATAACAGGGGCAGGACTTTAACAAGAGCACAGCTCCTCGCTTATATTTGGGATGCGGGCGGCGACTTTGTAAACGACAACACGCTCACGGTCTATATAAAAAGACTGAGGGACAAGCTTGAGGACGATCCGCGCGATCCGATCATAATAAAAACAGTGCGAAGCATGGGATACAGGCTCGGCGAATGAAGCTTTTTAAAAACAAGGAGATACGGCGTGTGTGTGCCGCAATGCTGCTTTGCGGCGCGGCGGCTGTATGCGTTTGCCTTTTTTTAGATACGCGCTGCGCAGTAGTTTGCGCGTTGCTTATGCTTTGCTCCATGGCGGTTTTTTTGATAGCCGCCGCAAGGCGTTACCGCAGCATGGCGGAGCTGTCAAACAGCCTCGACCGAATACTTGCAGGAGCGGAGGGGATAGACCTTTCGCTCTACACCGAGGGCGAGCTTGCCATATTGCAGAATGAGCTTGCAAAGCTCACCGTCAAGCTGCGCGAGCAGGCGGGCGAGCTGAAAAATGACAAGCAGCTCCTTGCCGACTCCATTGCCGATATCTCGCACCAGATACGCACCCCGCTCACCGCGATGAATTTGCTGCTTGCAGCGCTTGCCAAGCCCGATATTACAGAGGAGAAGCGAGCAGAGGGCATACGCGATATGCACCGTCAGCTTTCTCGGATCGACAGGCTGATATCGTCCTTGTTAAAGCTTGCGAGGCTGGACGCCGATTCCGTCTCCATGAGCATGAGACAGGTCCCGATTGCCGAGGTCATATCCGAGGCGTTGGAGCCGGTGGCGATATTGATGGAGCTTTCGGGTCAGCGGGCGGAGGTCGAGGCTTCCGGCAGCGTGTACTGCGATCCTTCATGGCTTTCGGAGGCGCTTGCCAATATTATCAAAAACTGCTCGGAGCATATGCAAAACGGCAGCATCTATATTAAAGCGCATGAAAACCCGCTCTATTCCGAGATAACAGTCAGGGATACCGGCGCAGGTATCGCCAAGGAGGACCTTCCCCATATTTTTGAGCGCTTTTATAAGGGCGGCAACTCAAAAGAGGGCAGCGTCGGCATCGGTCTTGCGCTGTGCCGAACGATCGTCTCAAAGCATAACGGCTCCGTTAAAGCCGAAAACGCCGCTGAGGGCGGCGCAAAATTCACCGTTCGCATCTATAAATCGGTCTTGTAAAAGCTATTGTGACAGAACTGTAATCTTGCAGTCACCCGCCTGTCACCTTGACAGGCTATAATTACGCCATAAACCTGATACTAAGCATGAAAAGGGAGAGGTATTATGGAAATATTAAAGGTGGAAGACCTCCGAAAGGTCTACGGCACGGGCGACAACACCGTGCGTGCGCTGGACGGCGTCAGCTTCAGCGTTGAAAAAGGCGATTTTGTTGCGATCGTGGGTCCCTCCGGCAGCGGCAAATCCACGCTCCTGCATATACTGGGCGGAGTCGACAGACCCACCTCGGGTCACGTCTATCTCAACGGTACGGACGTTTACGCCGGCAGCGACGAAAGGCTTGCCATATTCCGCAGGCGCGACGTTGGGCTTATCTACCAGTTTTATAATCTGATACCGGTTTTGAACGTTGCCGAGAATATGACTCTGCCCGTGCTGCTCGACGGAAGAAAGGTCAACGAGCAGAGGCTTGACGAGCTGCTTGATATCCTGGAGCTCAAGGATCGCAGGAACCATCTGCCTAACCAGCTTTCCGGCGGACAGCAGCAGAGAGTGTCCATCGGCAGAGCGCTCATGAACACGCCGAGCATTGTTTTAGCCGATGAGCCCACGGGCAACCTCGACTCCCAAAACAGCCAGCAGATAGTAAATCTCTTAAAGATGTTCAACAAGGAGTACGGTCAGACCCTGATAGTCATAACCCATGACGAGAGCATAGCGCTCAGGGCAAAGCGCATCATCGCCATAGAGGACGGGCGCATAACAAAGGACGAGCGGTTGGGCTGAGGTGCGTTATGAATATAATGAACCGCGTCACCTCGCGCGAATTAAAGCTCAACCGCGTGCGAACTGCCGTGACCGTTATCGGCATAATACTCTCGACCGCCATGTTCACCGCGGTAATAACGATATGCACCAGCCTCTATAACTATATGCGCGAGGCTGAGGTATATCAGAGCGGCAGCTACCATGTCTACGCCATGCACGTATCGGGCGAGGCCGTTGCCGAAGCCGCATCCGATACGAGAGCGGAGTACGTTGCGGCGGCAAAGGATTTAGGCTACGCGGAGATAGACTCCGCAAATGAATACAAGCCGTATATATTCGTGCTTGCGGCAGACTCCGAATTCTTTGAAGCTATGCCCGTCCATCTCACGAAGGGCAGGCTGCCGCAGAACGGGAGCGAGCTTTTGATACCCGAGCACCTGCTGACAAACGGCGGCGTCGCTTATAATATAGGAGATACAGTGCGGCTCGATATTGGGCAGAGGGTCGCTGCCGAGCTTGAAGAGGAGGATGGCTTCGTGCTTTATCAGGAGCATTCCTTCGGCGTTTATTCGGAGGAGCTTACGAATGTAAGAATGGCGGAGTATACCGTCGTCGGCACTTACCGGCGCCCCGATTTCGAGCCCTTCTCCGCGCCGGGCTATACCGTGCTGACGCTTGATGATAACGAGCAGGCGAGCGGGGCGCAGGCATACGAAGGCGTTTACGAGTGCTGGTTGAGGTTCGTTTCGCCTAAAAAGAATTTGACCCCGTTTATGAATGAGCATCCTGCGCTGACCGAATTCGGCTGGCAGGAGCACAGCGGTCTTTTGATGCTCGAAGGAGTAACAAGATACGGCAACATAACAAATGTGCTCACCGCGTTTGCCGTAATACTCTCCGTACTCATTTTCATAGGCTCCGTCTCTCTCATTTACAGCGCGTTTTCCATATCCGTTTCGGAACGCACGAGGCAGTTCGGTCTGCTTTCCTCGATAGGCGCAACGAAAAAGCAGGTGCGGCGTTCGGTGCTCTACGAGGCGCTTTCGCTCTCCGACCGCATCGCAATCATGGACGCGGGAAAGATCGTGCAGATCGGTACTCCGCAGGAAGTGTACGCGCATCCCGAGAGCTTGTCGATTGCCGCGTACTTCTCCGACG